>JAMCQZ010000011.1:19525-21091 GCA_023380305.1 Patescibacteria group bacterium | reverse complement strand
GGAATCGATGGAAATAAGGCGCAAGGGCTTGGAGCTCGTTAAAATTTATCTGAAAGATCAGCTCCGGCAAACGATCTCCGGATTGGAACACAGCTTGATTTCCAAAATCATTTTCGTTTACGAACCGAAAACGATTATCGCGAACTGGAAGATGAATCCGGAGACGATTTCCGTGGGAAGGTCTTTGTTGAGTCGTTCCCTGACGGCGGTTTCTAAAAACAAATCCCTCGATTTTCTGGCGGCTGTTCCGGCGCCTTTTCTGGCTGATCCGGCTTTCAGAAGACAGGCTAGTCATCTCGCCGGCCAGAACGTTTCTTGGCGTCAAAACGGCGCCCTGACCGGAGAGTTTTCCGCGAAAATGATCAAATCACTGGGTGTAAAATACTCCATCGTCGGCCACTCCGAACGCCGCGAGTGTTTTTTTGAAAACGAGGAAACCGTCGCCATGAAAGTCCGCGCCTGTTTCGAAGTGGGAATCGTTCCGATTCTTTGCATTGGGGAATCGATGGAAATAAGGCGCAAGGGCTTGGAGCTCGTTAAAATTTATCTGAAAGATCAGCTCCGGCAAACGATCTCCGGATTGGAACACAGCTTGATTTCCAAAATCATTTTCGTTTACGAACCGGTCTGGGCGGTCGGCGGAAAAGAACCAGATGATCCAAAAAGTAGCGCCGAGCTCATTGATTATCTGAAATCCGCCCTTCAGGAGTTCTTCGGCGTGGAAAAACCGAAAGTGCTTTATGGGGGATCGGTTGACGGCTCGAATATCCGCGCCATTTTGTCTCAAAAGCCGATCGACGGCGTTTTGGTCGGGCGGGCGAGCGTCGACCCGGCGGAATTCGCCAAAATCGTTAAAAATGCTAAAATATAACCCATGGATACAAAAATAGAGGATAAAAACATTCATTATAAAATAAAGATCCTATTAAGCCTGTCTTCGGTGATTTTGATTTTCGCCGGCATTTTCGCTTTGACCAGATGGGGAACGAGCTTGACGCCCGCGAAGACTATAACCGTAAGCGCCGACAGCAAAGTCGCCATCGCGCCCGATTTGGCTACGGTTTCGTTCTCCGTCTTGACGGAGGGAACCGATCCGACGGCCATCCAGACGCAGAACACGACCAAGATGAACTCCGCCATTCAATACGTCAAAGGCAAGGGCATCGAGGCGAAAGACATCAGAACGGCCAATTACGATCTCCAGCCCAAATACGAATATGATCGGGTAAGAAAGACGACCTATATCAGCGGTTATACCCTGACCCAGACCGTGGTCATTAAAATCCGCGATCTTTCGAAAATTGCGGAGATCGTCGCCGGCTTGCCCGGATTGGGCGTAAACGAAATCAGCTCGGTCAATTTCAGCATCGAAGATCCCGACAAGTTCCTGGCCGACACGAGAAAAGAAGCTTTCAGCAAGGCTTTTGACAAAGCCAAAACCATGGCCGCGATGAATCACGTCTCCCTGGGCCAGGTAGTCGGCTTTACCGAGAGTTTTAACAACCCCGTCCGCTACGGTTACGCCGCCATGGAAAAGGTTTACACTCCCATGGGTTTGATCATTTT
>JAMCQZ010000011.1:0-19515 GCA_023380305.1 Patescibacteria group bacterium | reverse complement strand
GCCAGAAAATCGAGGGATTTGTTTTTAGAAACCGCCGTCAGGGAACGACTCAACAAAGACCTTCCCACGGAAATCGTCTCCGGATTCATCTTCCAGTTCGCGATAATCGTTTTTCTCATGTCGATAATTATACCAAAAACCGGTTCCGCTTTCGCGGACCGGTTTGAAATGGAAATACATGGAGGGATCCAGCTATTTGGACGTGGCAAACGCCCGGATAATCTCTCCCAACTTCCTGCCAAGGTCCTCGAAATAGGATTGGGAGCCTTGGGGACTCTGGGGCCTTTGCTCCTCGATCCCGGCTCCGAAGACCTGGACTTTTACGTCCTCGGTCGTCGAATCCGAATAGCAGGTGGAGGGAGAGATCATGTCGCTGTTGCGGCACTGGATGGTATAAACGGTGGTTTTCGACGGAGCGAACTTCTGGAAACTCAAAGGATTGAGGTTTATAACCGAGGTTCCGTCGTCCCCCTTGATGGAACAAAGGTTTTTCGAGGGCGAGCCGAGATCGGGGGCCAACGAGTTCCACTCGAGCGTCGAATACTTGCGGTATCCGGCGGTCCTCTCCGCGGCCGTATAGAGGATATCTTTCGGCGTGGCCGTGAAGCTTTGGATGACCGGCTGTCCGATGACGCGGACGGTCTGAAAAGCCGACTTGGTGGATGAATCATGGCCGGCGTCGCAAGCAGTTATCTGCCGGGTGCAGACATCGCAGACTTGCTTCGCTCCTTCGCCGACGCAATTGCAGGCATATTGCTGGTCTTCTTTCCAACAACAGCTATAGGAGGTTCTGGTGCAGACAATGCCGTATTCGGTGGTCGTCGCGGGCGTAACCGTGATATTTCCGGAGGAAGTTCCGGGCGCCGGTATGTTGCAGCTTTCGCAGGAGAAAGAGCTGTTGGTGGGCGTTGTCCCTTCTGGACAACTGTTTTTGACGTTGATATTCCAGGAAAGCGTCGAGGTGTCGCTGGTCGATTTTAAAGGAACGCACTGCGGATCAGCCTTCAGGGAAACCGAGATGTCGTTTCCGGAGCTTACGGCTTTGAGGTCGCACTTGCCGCTGGGAATTCCGCAAGCGGAAAGACAATTGGAAAAATCGGTATAGCAGGTTTGCTTGTTCGCTGTTTCGCAGGCGGATTTAGAAGGATATTTGCCGCTCGAACAACTGGAGCCGGATTTGCACCAATAATATGTGGTGAGCTTGCCGGACGAGCAATTCTTCTCGCAGTCTCCTTGAAGCTCGTAGCAGGCGCCCGTGGTCGTTGATTTGTCGAGCGAAGCTTCGCAGGAAGCTCTGTCGGGAAAAGTTTTCGCGGTCGGATGGCAGGAATACTCGGGAGTGGAACAGTAATAGTATGAAATCGGAGTGCCTGGCGGATTGATTTTGGCTTTACAGAGATCAGTGCATTCGGTTTTGCTTATGTCGCTCAACAGAGTTCCTGTTTGCTCGAAAGTGGTAACCAGGTTGGGATCGATACCGAGTTCCGCCAAGGTACCGTATTTGCAAGTGGCGGGATCGGGATGATAACAGTAACTGGCGGGCGGAGGAGGCGGAGTAATCGAAATGGGCGGCTTGGTTGTCAAATTTGGATTGCAGATTTGAGGACAATCATTGGGATTGATGACGTCGCCCTGTTTCCATTCCCGATGGCTTCCGGCCGGACAAACTCCTTCCAAAGGAGGATAGTTGTCGGAAGTGGCCGCATCAGAGCTTTCAACGGAAGAAACCGGAGCCAGAGTCTTGTTGTCGCAGCAGCATTTGTAAAATCCTCCGGCGCCGCCGAAGCAGGATCCGGCCCAGAGACCCTTGTTTTTGTCTATACCGATAAGACATTGGTTTGAAGTATCGATATTAGTGCATTTGTCGGCAGTGGAATAAAGAAAACCGGTAATGTGGTAACGATAAGACCATATAAATCCTCTCGAGACATTTATTTTACATTCCTCAATCCCGTATCTTGCCCAAGGGCGCAATTTATCAATTTCTGAAATATCCAGCTGTTGTCCGGCTTGGCCGCAGGATAATCCTTCGCAACCTCCGGTGCATTTGGCGCCGGATGAAGTACAACTCACATTCTCTCCGGTAATACAAGTATTATAAAGGTGGCAGCCTTCTTGGCCATTGGTTTTTCTCCACAATTCAGCCTGCCTCTGATACCAGATTTCGTCTTCTATGGTGTCCAATACGTTATCAGGCACATATGTTTCCGGGACCTGGGAATATGAAAGACACTCGCTCCCTTGGCAGATCTGGCCATTTTTGCACTGGAAAAAACTATCAGGCGGAAAATCTCCTTCGATGCATTGAGCCAGACCTATCTCGGGGCTGATGAACAAAAACCCCGCCGCCAAAACCGCGAAAAGAATAATCTTTCTCATTGAATAAATTATAGCATTTTTAGATAAGAAAAACCGCCACTTTGGAAAGTGGCGGTCAGCGGAGGGATTCGAGAATGGATGCGACGGCAAGCTGGAGATAGTCTTTATTTTCTGGATAGACTCCGATGATAATCACCAGGTTGACTCCTTCACCCCAGTCGTTTTTCAGTGGATGTCCGACAGTGCCGATCACCGTGCCAGCCGGAACTTCGACGTACTTCACTCCGGTCTCAGCGACATGGGTGTATCCGAGCTTGTCGGTAAGCTCCGCGGTCGGGTTGACGCCGAGGAGGACAATCACCCAGTCATCTACCTCAACAAAGAGGGAGTTTTCTTTCTGGGGCTTGTCAAGAGCGCTCACTTTAGGATCGCTCACGTTAATATCCTTGTTGAACACGATCTGCGTCTTATCCGGCACCTGGCAAAGGATATCAACCGCAAGCTCGTTGAACGGCTTAGCCTCGGCTTTCCCAGACTCGCTGAAACTGATGAGCTTCAGTTTGGCTGGTTCCGGCGGCTTCGGATTGGTCGGCGTTCCTGGATTGGTCGGATCAGTCTGACTGACAGGGGCGTTGTCAACCAACGGCTTCTTGTCGGGAACCAGAGAAAGAGCTCCAGCTGCCACCAAGGCGACGATGACGAGAAGGGTGATGACGCTCTTCATTCTCTTCACCTCCTTTCACCTCCTTTCTATATTTGTTAAAGAAAACGAAATCAATTCGGTTATACCACACTCGTACGGGAAAGAAAAACCGCCACTTTGAAAAGTGGCGGTCAGCGGAGGGATTCGAGAATGGATGCGACGGCAAGCTGGAGATCGTCTTTATTTTCTGGATAGACTCCGATGAGAATCACCAGGTTGATTCCTTCACCCCAGTCGTTTTTCAGTGGATGTCCGACAGTGCCGATCACCGTGCCAGCCGGAACTTCGACGTACTCCACTCCGGTTTCAGCGACATGGGTGTATCCGAGCTTGTCGGTAAGCTCCGCGGTCGGGTTGACGCCGAGGAGAATGATCTCCCAAGCCCCCGTCTCAATAAAGAGACTGTTTTCTTTCTGGGGTTTATCAGGAGCACTCCATTTGGGATCGCGTACGATAATATTTTTATCGAACACGATCTGCGTCTTATCCGGCACCTGGCAAAGGATATCAACCGCAAGCTCGTTGAACGGCTTAGCCTCGGCTTTCCCAGACTCGCTGAAACTGATGAGCTTCAGTTTGGCTGGTTCCGGCGGCTTCGGATTGGTCGGCGTTCCTGGATTGGTCGGATCAGTCTGACTGACAGGGGCGTTGTCAACCAACGGCTTCTTGTCGGGAACCAGAGAAAGAGCTCCAGCTGCCACCAAGGCGACGATGACGAGAAGGGTGATGACGCTCTTCATTCTCTTCACCTCCTTTCACCTCCTTTCTATATTTGTTAAAGAAAACGAAATCAATTCGGTTATACCACACTCGTACGGGAAAGAAAAACCGCCACTTTGAAAAGTGGCGGTCAGCGGAGGGATTCGAGAATGGATGCGACGGCAAGCTGGAGATCGTCTTTATTTTCTGGATAGACTCCGATGAGAATCACCAGGTTGATTCCTTCACCCCAGTCGTTTTTCAGTGGATGTCCGACAGTGCCGATCACCGTGCCAGCCGGAACTTCGACGTACTCCACTCCGGTTTCAGCGACATGGGTGTATCCGAGCTTGTCGGTAAGCTCCGCGGTCGGGTTGACGCCGAGGAGAATGATCTCCCAAGCCCCCGTCTCAATAAAGAGACTGTTTTCTTTCTGGGGTTTATCAGGAGCACTCCATTTGGGATCGCGTACGATAATATTTTTATCGAACACGATCTGCGTCTTGTCCGGCACCTGGCAAAGGATATCAACCGCAAGCTCGTTGAACGGCTTAGCCTCGACTTTCCCAGACTCGCTGAAACTGATGAGCTTCAGTTTGGTCGGTTCCGGCGGCTTCGGATTGGTCGGCGTTCCTGGATTGGTCGGATCAGTCTGACTGACAGGGGTGTTGTCAACCAACGGCTTCTTGTCGGGAACCAGAGAAAGAGCTCCAGCTACCAAGGCGACGATGACGAGAAGGGTGATGACGCTCTTCATTCTCTTCACCTCCTTTCACCTCCTTTTGTGATTGTCAAAGCGCTTTTGGCGCTAACTGCTTATGGCCTATTTATACCACAAACCACCCGGTTTTGTCAAAAGAGGGTAATTTAATAGGATTTTAGCTGCTTAAATCGCCAGTCTGTCTTCGATGTAGAGATTTGTGTTCGAATAGACTGTTCCCGAAGTCAGGGCCTGGTTTTCAATGCTCACGATGAGGTTGTGGCCGCCGGAAATATTGGTCATCGCTTCGGGAGCGTATCCCAAAACATCTCCTTTCCGCACCTCGGAATTCGGATTGATGTTTTTCAACGGATTGGCAATGATGTTGACGCTAATAAGGCCGATGGTCGAATTCGGCACGACAAAATGGCGCAGCAATACTCCGCGGTAAGGATTGGCGACATCGTCCGGATTTTCCGAAAATATTGGAATCAGGTTCCCGTCTATCGGAGCGAAAACCGGCGCTCCGGCCGGAATATCGAATCCTAAGATCGGGTCTTTCACGCCTTCCACGTACAGGAATTCGGCTTTAGAACAATATTTTTCTTCAACCAGGAGACAGACTCCGGGTTTCGGTTCTCCGGAAACGATCTGCCGGCCGACTTTTTCAAGAGGAGCGAGCCAGCCTTGTCTCCAGGCGACAAACGCGGCGGTCGCGACAAAAAGAATAACGACCAGGAATATTTTTAATGATTTCGACATATCGCGTTAATTATACCACGAGACGATCATTCGGAAACGGTTTCGGACGTTTTCGAAATGCTGGAATCATTAACACGGTTCTTATAATACCAATCGAGCACGTCGTGGCCGATCGGAACGGCGTTCGTCGTGCTTGTTTTCGCGTTTTCCGCGAGAACCAAAATGCAGACAGAAGGATAATCCTCCACGGGCATCGGGCCGCAGCCGACGAAAATGGCGTTTATTTTTTTGTTGTCCAGAATCGAAGCGCTGCCGGTTTTGGCCACGCTCTTGTAGGCCAAGTTCGCGAGACTGGTGCAGGTGCCATAAGATTTGTAGACGGCGTCGGACATGCCATGAAGCACAGTCTGCATTTCCGGAGCGAGATAAGTAAGGTCGCGCGCCACCTCCGGCACGCTGTTGAAAACGACATGCGGCCTGTATAGCGTTCCGCCGTTCACGATGGCCGCGTAGCCTCGAACAAGTTCCAAAAGGCTTATCATCAAATCGCCGTGGCCGATCGAAACATGGTAGGTGTCTCCTAGACGCCAGGCAATGCCCGTTCTCTCCTTCTGGGTGGTCGGAGAAGGAATGAATCCGGTCGTTTCCCCGGGAATTTCCACGCCGGTCTTCTCGTTGAAGCCGAAAAGTTTCAAATATTTTTCGATAAGGGGCATGCCGAGGCCTTTGAAATCCGATTCTCCTCGGATCAGGTCTTCGTTGTAGGGCAGGCCTCCGCCGACGGCGTAGAAAAAAATGTTACTCGACCGCGCGAGCGCAGCGTAAAGATCTATCCAGCCATGGGGTTTCCAATCCGGGAAAAGGGTCGGTTGGTCCGGATGATACGGGTTGGGCACCTCGAGCACCCCCGAGGAATAAACAAGATCGGTCGGCTTGATGATGCCTTCCTTGAGCGCCGCCACGGCGAGAAACGGTTTAACCGTGGAAGCCGGAGCGTATTTGCCCATCACGGCCCGGTTCAGAATCGGAGTTTTGGGATCGTTCAAAAGGTTCGGGATTTCATCGAGGGTGAAGCTCGGATAACTGACAAGACTCAAGATCTCCCCGTTTTTCGGATCAAAAGCGATGCCAGCGCCGCCTTCTCGAAGATCAAGATCCTTGATACCCTTCTCGAGTCGTTTGTAAAAATATTCCTGGAGTTCGGCGTCGATCGTGGTTTTCAAATCACTGCCGATTTTCGGTTCGGTCAGCGATTTTTCCTCAAGCGATTCTCCTTTGACGTTCCGGCGAACGATCATCCGGCCGTTCACTCCCCGCAGACTTTCGTCGAATTGGGCTTCGAGCCCGGTCTTGCCGACGGTGTCGCTGTTCGAAAGACCGTGCTTGCTGACGTCTTCGGCGGTGGCGAGACCGGTATAACCAACGACGTGGCTGAAAGCTTTGGAAAAGACTCTTTTGAAATCGTCGGCGACAATGAGCGAATCCAACCCCATGCCCTTGAGCCCAATCGCTTCGGCGTTGGAAATATCCTTTTTAATAAGGACCGTGTCGCTCTCCTGGAGGTTGCTCTGGTTCAATATCGCGAAAAGCTTGCGTTGATCGACACCCAGTTTTGCCAGGGCCTCGAGCACTGAAGACAATTCGTTTTGTTTGATAAGCTCCGCCGGACGCAGATAGACGCTTAGAATCGGCGTGTTGGCGACCATCGGTTTGCCATAGCGGTCGAGAATAATGCCTCTCGGCGCCGGCTCGACGATCACTTTGTTGATGTTCGCGTCGGCGCGTTCGGAATAAGCCTTGTTTTTGACGACGCTTAAAAATCCCGTCCGCAGAAAAAGCAGGCCGGCGATCACGACGGCCGCGCCTCCAATCGCGATGAATATCCGTCCGTCAAGTCCCCTTTCGGTAACCGAAAAACCCCTCGAAGATTCCGTGTCCAAAGTGATCTCGTCAAAGTTGATCTCATGAAACCTGTCCTTGAATTTCATAAAGCGATTAAAACGTTAAAGACGATTTCCGCGACGATCACGGAAATAATAAAGTTGGCGCTCGTCCGATTCCGCAAGAAATCGGCAAGCCAGGCGCCGAAGGCGGCCGACAAGATAAAAAGAAACAGCGAAAGATCAAACCCGGGATAGAATTTAACGAAAAATCCGGCGACGACAAACACCAAGATCTTTTGCCACCAGTTTTCGAGAAAAAAACTCGCGACGACCGCGAGACCGAGGAGAAGATTGCCGAAGCTAATCAACGATGACAACGACATTTCTCAAATTTTTGAGTTCGTAAGTCGGCCGGAGACGGGCCTCTTTCAAAGGAGATCCGGCCGTCAAATCCGCAACCCGGCCGAGCGCCAGGCCGTAGGGCAGATTCTTGTCGGCGGAAAGAACCAGATCCTCTTCCTTAACCGGACTTTTGGCGTCTATCAGGCTTAATTTCGCGGTCAAACCGCCGTCGTAAAAGGCGTCCGTTTCCGAAAGCCCGACGCGCACGGGTGTCTTAAAATCCTTATCGAAGATCGTCTGCACAACGCTCGAATTCTGATAAACCAGCCTCACTTTTCCGACCATCACTTTGTTTTCGATGGCCACGGCCATGCCCTCCTTGATTCCGGCAGCCGAACCCTTGTTGATGACGATTTCCGAACGGTTGGAAAAAGGATAGAGCGAATAAACTTTGGCCGTCACTTTCCGGCTTTCACCTTCTTCGTTTCCGATCTTCAAATTTAAAAGCTGGGCCTCAAGCTCAAGGTTGTGGTTTTTTAAATCGTCAAGCTCGCTTCCGGAGGTGCTCCCCAGAGCGGACGAAAAAATCCGATGGCGGAAGGAAAGAACGTTTTCTCCGCCAAAGACAAGATACGTTCCGAGGAGAAGCGCTACGAATAAAAGCACATGGTTGTTCTTCCGCATGGCGATTGTCTATATTGTACTATATTTTGACTTCGCGGGGCCGGGCCTGGCTGTCGAGGATTTTCTCGTAACGGCCGAAATCCTCGATGATCATGCCGATGCCCCTGATGACGCAAGTCAAGGGATCGTCGATCAAAGTCGCCTGGCTCGCGATTTCCTTCGACAAATATTGGTCGAGTCCGCGGAGCATGCCTCCGCCGCCGCAGATGTAGACTCCCCGTTCGAGGATATCGCCGACGAGCTCGGGCGGCGCCTCTTCGATGAGATTCTTCGAGGCTTCGGCAATAGTCTTTAGCGACCTGGAAATGGCCATTCTGATATGGGAATTTTTAATAACCGCCTCCTTTGGAAGTCCGGTCGAGAGATCCCGTCCGCGGACGACCATCTCCAATTTTTCCTCGAGGGGAATGGCCGAACCGATGGCGATCTTCAATTCCTCGGCCGTAGGCTCGCCGATGGCCAGTTTGAATTCGTCTCTGATAAACCTGATGATGTCTTCGTTTAATTTGTCGCCGGCGATCTTCAGGCTGTTCGCGATGACCGTGCCGCCGATCGAGATGATGGCGATTTCCGTGGTGCCGCCGCCCACATCGACGATCATGTTGGCGGTCGGGTCTTCCACCGGCAGGCGCGCGCCCAAAGCGGCGGCGATCGGCTCTTCTATCAGATAGACTTTCGAGGCGCCGGCGGAAAGAGCGGCGTCCTCAACGGACTTCCGCTCGACTTCGGTCAAGTGGGTCGGCACGCCGAGCACGGCTAAGCCGTATCGGTTAAAAATTCCTTCGCTCAGATTGCGAAGATGATATTTGATTATTTCTTCGGTCATTTCGAAATCCGAAATGACGCCTCCGATCAAGGGCTTCACGACGTTGATGTGCTGGGGCGTCCGGTCAAGCATTTTCCGCGCCTCGTTGCCGATCGCCACTATCTGGCCGGATTTGTTGTTGACCGCCACGATGGTCGGCTCGTTCACAACCAATCCTTTGTTTTTAAGATAAATTAAAGTGTTTGCCGTTCCGAGATCGATGCCGACATCTTTGCTAAATTTTCCGAAGATATTCATAGTTGACCAGTGTTGTTTTCTTTTCAGATCTTTTCTTCAGTTCTATTTTCTTTCCGGTTTTTTCGCTGACGATCAGGCGATACGGAATGCCGATAAGATCGGCGTCGGCGAGCTTCTCTCCCGGGGAAACGTCCCGGTCGTCATAAAGGACTTCCAGGCCGTCATCGATCATTTTTTTATAAATCTTAGCTCCGAGCCCTTTCTTGAATTCGAGAAGATGGAACGTGTAGGGAGCGATTTCTTCGGGCCAAATAAGGCCTTTTTCGTCATTCCAGGTGTCGGCAACCGTTCCGACGATCCTGTTCAAACCGATGCCGTAGCAGCCCATCTGGACCTCTGTCTCCCGGCCGCTTTTATCTTTATACCGCAAACCGAACGGCTTTGAAAACTTGACACCTAACTTGAAAATATTGCCGACTTCGATGGATTTTTTCTTCGTGAATTCACGGCCTCCGCAAATAGGACACTCTTTTTGTTCGGAGGCGATTTCCTCGTTCACGGCCACCTTGCATTTCTCGCAGACATAGATCGTGTCTTCTCCCGATTCGGAAACGGTCTGAAACTCATGGGAATACTTGGAAAATGTCCCGCCCGAGGCCCAGGTCAAATAGGTTATTTTTCCGAGACCGACCCTCTTAAAAATCTTCGTATAGGACTTGGCCACTTTGTCGTAATATTTATCGAGGTCTCCGGAATCGGCATGAAAGGAATAAAGATCCTTCATAAAAAACTCCCGGCCGCGTAGCAGCCCGGCTTTAGCCCTCTTTTCGTCTCGAAACTTGTTTTGTATTTGAAAAACCGCTTTTGGCAGGTCGCGATAAGAAGCCAGATATTTTTTGGCGATCGGAGTAACCTCTTCTTCGTGGGTCGGCGCCAAGGCGTATTCTATTTCGGAAGTGGCGCTTTTTATCTTGAAAAGGACGTCGAAGTCTATCCAGCGGCCGGTCGTCTCCCAGTTTGCTTTCGGCTGGAGCGAAGTCATCAAAACTTCTTCCGCTCCGATCGCCGTCATCTCTTCGCGGATGATCTCCTCCAGTTTCCTAAAAACACGAAGCCCGAGTGGCAAAAAGGCGTAAGCGCCGGCCATCGCCTTGTAGACGAATCCTCCCCTCGTCAAAAGAGAGGCGTTTTTGGCCTCTTCGTCTTTTGGCGCCTCCCTCAAGGTTTTGGTGAATAGCTGGCTCTGTCTCATCTAAGAAAAAGTTTGCTTATGTCTCTTATGTTAACAACTATCATCAGAAACAGCAAAACGAGGTATCCGGCCAAGTTCACCGTCGAGGTAATCTTCGTGGCTGCGGGTTTTCCGCGGATCTTTTCGTAAATCAAAAAGGCGATGTTGCCGCCGTCTAAAGCCGGAATCGGCAGGAGGTTAACTACGGTAAAGTTCAAAGAGACCATGCCCAAAAGCTCGAGGACATAAGTAAGTCCGAGTTTGTTCGCCGTATGAATGGCGCCGATGACGCCCACAACGCCGCTCACGTTCGAAAGGCTTCCGCGGATTTTGAAGAAACTCGCGAGCCTCTCAAAGATCAAACCGATGATTTTAAAACACGACTGGAATCCCCGGCCTATGCTTTCAAAAAATCCGCTCCGGCTTATTCCCGATTCGGTGACTTCGGCGCCGATCCGGCCGGTCTCCGCCGAAACCGGAGCCGTCGGCGTAACGCTCACCTTAATGATTTCACTGTCGCGCGCCACCTCGAAAGCCAGGGGTTGGCCCTCGTGATCCTTGATTATTCCCAAGAACGTATCGAGATTCGAAAAACCTAAAACCTGGTCTCCGCTCTTTAATCCGGCCGATTGCGCCGGGCTGTTTGGAAGAACGCTCGTGATATAGAGAGCCTGGGGGATGCCGACCATGAAAAGCACCGAAAAGGCGGTCCAGGCTATGAGAAAATTCATGATGATTCCCCCGAAAAGCGTCAGCAATCTCTTGCCGAAAGGAGCATTGTTGAATCCCCTGCCCGGCTCGCCGAATTTTCCCTGTTCGATTTCGACGAATCCGCCGAACGGCAAAGCATTGAGGCTGTAGATGGTCCCCTTTATTTTTTTGGAAAAAATCCGTGGCCGGTAACCGAATCCGAACTCATTCACTTGCATGCCGCTCATCTTGGCTCCCAAGAAATGCCCGAATTCGTGGCCGGCGACAATGACGGCTACAAAAAACAATATCAATAAAATTTCGGCAATCAGCATGAATTTTATTCGTTCAGTTCCCGGAGCTTTTCCGCGGTCAGCTGGTCGGCTTCCTCATTGAACCTGTCAACCTTTTTCTGCAATTCGTCCTTTTGCTTGAATTTCTGGTCTTCCGGAAGCGTGTTAATTATTTTCTGCACCTTGTCCCTCTCCAACCGCATCTTGATGCGGTTTTCCTCCACGAGCGCTTTCACCATTTTGGCAAGCTCGTCGCGCCGCTCCGTGGTCAAACTCGGAAGAGACACGCGAATAATGTTGCCGTCCGCGGAAATGCTGAGGCCAGAATTGTTCTGGCTGACGGCTTTTTCGATAGCCGGCAGAATGCTTTTATCCCAGGGCGAAATGATAAGTTCTCTCGGCGGGACGACGTTGATGGTGGCAAGCTGGTTTACGGTCATCACCTGGCCGTAGGCGTCGACTTTGACGTCTTCGACCAATCCCGGACTCGGCCGGTTGGATCGGATCTTCTGCATCTCGCCTTTTAAAAAAGCGAGGATGTTTTTTGAGGCTGTCTCGAAATCTTTTATCGGGTCCATGATGCGGCTTGAAGCTGTAATTTTTTATTGGTGTTGAATTGTTCGATGAAATAAAGCCGATGCGTCAATTCTCGAATCTTTTCGGCGTTTTTGATCTTGTCTTTATAAAGTTTCATCATTTCCGTCTTGATAAAAACGCGGTAGTCGGCCACTGATTCCAGTTTATCGGGAACAACCAGGGATTTTTCGGCGATCTGAAGGGCCAATCCCGGCCTTCCGAAGCAGACGTCGGCCGCCGCAACGGCGGCGAAAGCGGATATGCCTTTCTCTTTCTCAAGCCAGGACGCGATTTTCTCGCTTTTCACCCGGCTGAAATAGATCTTACGGAAACGGGAAACAAGCGTCTGGAGAAGACTGTCCGGATTCTGGACAATCATTATAATCAACGATTTTTCCGGCGGCTCCTCCGTAATTTTAAGCAGAGCGTTTTCGGCCTGGGCCGTGAGAGACTCCGCTTCATCTATTATAACCGATCTCAAGTCGGCGTTCACCGGTTTTTCCGAAAGAAACCTCTTCAGGTGTCTAACGGCGTCGATGCCGATGCTGCCGTTTTCGTCCGGCTTCACGGTCAAACATTCCGTCAGGACTTCCGAGCGGGGCTCGATTTTTCTGACGATCGATTCGGCAAAAGCGAACTTGCCAATTTGCGATTCCCCAAAGAAGATGTAACTTCCCGAAAGCGCTTTTTCCCTTATCAGTCTGTCGAATAATTTTTGCTGGCGTTCGTGGCCGATAAGCATTTTTGGGGTTAGGCGGTTTTATTCAACAAGGTTTTCTTGTAAGTCTCGAGATGGCTCAAAATCATGCCCGACCCCTTGGCGACGCACAAGATCGCGTCTTCGGCGATATAGGCTTCAACGCCGAGAATCCTCGTCAAAAATTCGTCGATGTTCCGAAGGTTGGCGCCGCCGCCGGAAATAATGATCCCCTTCTCCATAATATCCGCCACCAACTCCGGAGGCGTTTCGTTGAAGACGTTCTGCACCGAGGCAGCGATTTCAAGCAAGAGTGGGCTCAAAGCCTCGGCGATTTCGTTTGAATTTATCAAAACATCCTTCGGCAAACCAGTCAGTAAATCGCGTCCCCGGATTTCGAATTCCAAACGGCTGTTTTTGATGGGAATGGCCGAACCGACCGCCAACTTGGCAGCTTCGGCTGTCTGCTCGCCGATGGCCAGAGAATATTTTTTCTTGATAAAATCGATGATAGCCTGGTCGAATTTGTTGCCGGCGATTCTCAGGCTCGACCAACAAACAATGCTCCCCAAAGAAATAACCGCCACTTCCGACGTTCCTCCGCCGATATTGACCGTCATATTCCCCGAAGAAGAATTGATCGGAATGCCGGCTCCGAGGGCAGCGAGAAGCGGCTCCCTCACAACATAAGCGTTCTTGGCTCCGGCCTCAACCGCCGCGTTGATTACCGCTCGGCGTTCGGTCGGCGTGATTCCGGCCGGAACCGAGATGACGACGTCCGGCTTCAACAGATTAAAAGATCCGGTCGCCTGATTGATGAAATACTTAAGCATCGCCCGGGTTATGTAGTAATCGGCAATGACCCCGTCTTTAAGCGGTCTATAAGCGGCGATGTCTCCGGGCGTGCGGCCGATCATTTCTTTAGCCTCCCTACCCACGGCCAAAACCTTGTTTTCCGGAAGACTTAAGGCGACGATCGTCGGTTCATTGATGACAAAACCTTTTCCAGGCACAAAAACCACGGTATTTGTGGTTCCCAAATCGATTCCGATCTGCCTGGTTAGCATAGAAACATATTAACTTAAGAAGGATTGACTGTCTATTTTAGCAACAAAAAAGCCGCTTTTAGTCAATAAAGCGGAGGTAAGCGTCATCTGGCGAACTTGTATAGAGCCCGAACTTCGTCCGCCGAAAGATCCCGGTTATACATACGGGCTTCGTCCAGGCTGCCTTTGAAAAAATACATCGCTTGGTCGGCGTAGCTTGTGCCTATAGAAAGCGGGGTCAGCGGATTGGTCCTTAAAACCCCGGTCAGACCCCCGGAATCGATCTGATTGCCATTCACATACATCTCGTACCGGGATCCGTCCCAAACAGCCGCGTAATGAACCCAAGCGCTGTTTTGGGGAGTCCCGATCTGCCTGTCGATCGAACTCAGGCTTGTGTAAAGGCTAAACCGGTAATGAGTCATGTAAATGCCGAGCTGATAGCAAGAACCGGCGGTTGTCTCGTCGAGATCGGAATATTGCTTGGAAAAAATCCGACTGGTTCCGGCAGCGTCGGACGTGTTAAACCAGACGGCCATCGTGAACGGGCCAGTAAAATTGATGGAAGCGTTTGTCCCGCTATCCACCCAATCATCCACCCCATCAAGCTGAATAGCATTCCCAACTTTTCCAGTAACAAAAGACATTCCGGTAGAGTTCAGGTTGGAGGCGGTTCCGTTGTTGCCGTAGCCTGATTGATCTTCGAGTCCGAGGGTCTGGCCGTTTGCAATGGTTCCGGAGCCGTCAAACGGCCAGTATCCGACAAGTCCGGAAGGAGTCTTCCATAGGGAAAGGTCGGTGCCGAGCTCGATTCTTCCGGGATCAGATCCTTTGTCCTTGGAAGCGGAGGATTTGAGGTATTTCTCGGATTCGAGGAGGGAGAGGACCTCGTAGGAACCTCCGGTGAGATAGGAATAGTAGCGGGAGGAGGAGTTTTGGGGATCGATGGGAAGGGTAGGGATGGGAGAACCTCCGGGCATGGAGGAGAGGTTGACCGGTATCCAGCCTGTTCCGTCAACCTTGCGGTAGTTTGCGGAGGTGGAGCAGGAATATTCGTAGGGAGCGGGCAGGACTGGGAGGCTGTACGAGGCGCAATGGCTGTCTGCATCTGGGAGGGAAAGGTAGACGTAGTTGGGGTTGCCTCCGGGATCTCCCATCTGGGTGGTGAAGGTGAAAAGAGCTCCGTTTACGGTCCGGAGGTCGGTCAGTCTCGTCGTATCCCTGGCTTCGGCGATGAGTTCCTGGGGATTCAAGGCTACGAAGGTGATTCCTCCCATGATTCCAAGGATTCCTATGACAAGGAGGAGTTCGAGGAGGGTGAAACCCCGTCCCAAACTGCGGGTTTGGGACGGGGTGGAGCCGGGGTGGATTATTTTTGCGTGAGTCCGGCGAAATACATATGATAAAAGATGAAAAAAATAAAAATTCATCGTGGATGACTATTAAAGACTACATCGAAATAAATTATAACAGAAAAAATCCCCTTACCCTATTAGCAAAGGTCAAGTGAGAATCTTCGGACCAGATTTAGTAACAACAATCGTGTGTTCAAAATGCGCCGCCCATCCACCATATTTTAAATAATAGCTGTCATCCGGTGCTTCAGCGATTTCCGGATCGCCGATGCAAAACATCGGCTCCAAAGCAAGCACCATGCCTTCTTTCAAAACTAAACCTGTTCCCGGATCTCCAAAATTTTCGATCGTCGGATCTTCATGCGGCGCAAAACCGACCCCGTGGCCGCTCAAGCCTTCGACAACGCTAAAACCGCGGTGTTCCGCCGTCTTTTCTATGGCCGAACCGATGTCGCCGAGTGTGCGACCGACCTTGGCTGCCCTGATTCCCCGCATCAAAGCTTCCTCGGTCGCCTTTGAGAGGGATTTCAACTTCGGGGCGACTTTGCCCGCCAAGACGGTAACGGCCGCGTCCGTGAAATAGCCGTGATAATCAACGCCGAGATCGAGCTTCACCAAATCCCCGGAACGAATGACATAATCGTCCGGCACGCCATGGACCACCGTGTCGTTTACGGAGACGCAAAGGCTCGCCGGAAAGGGCCGGCTGGCGCCATCGGGCCTGTAATTCAAAAAAGAGGGCTTGGCTCCGGCCGAGGAAACAAGCTCCCGCGTCAGATCGTCTATATCCTTAAGTTTCACTCCGGGCTTGGCCGCCGATTTCAAACGCGCCAGAACCGCCCGCAAAATCCTTCCCGATCTGACGAGTTCCGCAATATCCTTTTCGGTTTTCAATTTTATTCTCAAACTTTTATAGACGCTTCACCGAGACTTCCACGCCAAACTTCATAAGCGCTTCCGCAATGCTCTTAAAAACTTTTTCTCTCCTCGGTTTGCCGTCGATTTGAACGACTTTTACACCGGCCTTTTTAAAACCCTGAATGACCGGATGGGTCAGCTTTTTGTAAGTAGCGTACCTCACGCGGATAACTTTGGCCTCATCGAGGCCCGGCCGTCCGCGCTTGGTGTTTCTTTTAATGGATTCGGTAACCGGAATATCGAGTTCCAGAACAATAATATTCTTTTTTCCGTAAAGATATTCAACAACTTCTAGAACTCCTCTGTGTTTTTTGTCTCCGAAAGTCTCCAAAACCGTGCGAAAAGAGCCGCTATAAATAATTCCCTTTCCTTCTTTGGCGTACTTTTTGGTCGCGGGTATGGTCAAATTTTTTATGACCCATAGAGGATCCACTAGGGCGCCGGATAAGAAAGCCTTTCTCGCGGATTTGATTCCGGGAAAATGATCGTAATACTTCCCATGCACCATCTTCTCGATTTCGGTGCCGGCGTCGAACCAAGCGAACCCCTTGGTCGCTTTATAGATGAAGGCCGCCTGAGTCCCCTTTCCCGAGCCCGGAGGCCCGAACAAGATGATGACTTTAGGCTGTTCTTTCATGCGAAACTCGTTAGATGATTTCGTATTCCCTGATCTTGAGTTCGGAATCTATCTGTTTGGCGGTCTCGAGGGCCACGGAAACAACGATGAGGAGTCCGGTGCCGCCGATCGTCATATTGGCGATCTGCGAGAAACTTTGAACGAGCGAAGGCAGCACGGCGATGACACCGAGGAATAATGCCCCAAACAAGGTAAGCTTGTTGATGATCGAAGCCAGATATTCGGCTGTCGAAGCGCCTGGCCTGATACCCTGGATAAATCCGCCGTTTCTTTGAAGATTTTTCGAAATCTCGTTCGGATCGAAAACGATGAAGGTGTAGAAATATGTGAAAAGAAAAACCAGGAAGAAATAGAAGAGGCTGCTCCAGAGCTGACTGTTCAACGCGGCCGCGATGATATCGGCGGTCTTGATCGCCCAGCCGCTTCCGAGCGTGCGGAGCCCCAGGCCGAGATATTGCGGCAACATCAAAATGGAAATGGCGAAGATTATCGGAATCACGCCGGCTTGGTTGACCCTCAAAGGAAGGTAGGTGGTCGAGCCACCGAAAACGCGGTTTCCTCGGACCCGCTTGGCGTAAGCCACCGGTATTTTTCGTTCGCCTTCGTTCACCACGACCACGCCGGCGATGACGACAAAGGCCAAAGCGGCAAGAATCAAAACCGTGTCGATGCCCAACACGCCCTTAGTGAACTGGTACCAGCCGACCGCCAGGGATCTCGGCAAGTCGCTCACAATACCAGCGAAGATGATGAGAGAAATTCCGTCTCCCATTTTCTGTTCGCTGATCATTTCGCCGATCCAAAGCATGATCAAAGATCCGGCGACGATAAAAAGCAGGTTCAAGGTCATAGCCGGCAACCCCATGGAGGCCAAAACGCCACCGCCCTGAGCCCCGAGATATTTGATGAAAGCGAAGCCCTGGACCAAGGCGAGAGGAACAGTCAAATATCTGCCCAATCGCTGAAACTTCGCCCTGCCGGCGGCTCCAGACTCGTAATAATATTCCTTGAGCTTCGGAAAGATCATTGTCAAAAGCTGCAGAATGATGGTCGCGGTGATATAGGGGCTGACGCCGAGCATGCCAATCGAAAGCTTGTCCAGGGCGCCGCCGGAAAGCAGATTCAAATATCCGAAGAGATTACCGGAAAGGGCTTGGTTGACGTTTGCCTGGGTCGTCAGATTGGTTTTGTACTGGACGATGTCCACTCCGGGAATGGGGACGAGGGTGATGATCCTCGTCGCCACGAGCAACAAAACGACAATCAGAACTCGGCGGCGGAGTTCTGGAACTTTCAAAAACTGAGTGAGTTTATTTAACATCGTGCTTGCCGCGCAGCTTTGGCAACCTTTGGATAAAGTCGCGTTCGGCCGGACGGATCCGGTGGCCGGACCGGGATTTCTGGCCCTTCTGGCCGCGGCCGGCGGTCTTGCCGCGCTTGCCTCCGCGGCCGATCCTTTTCTTTTCCGGATTTTCGTGGGTAGTTTGTAAAAGGTGTAATTGCATGGTTTAAGAAACTACTTTGGAGCTTTTGATTTTTTTCAACGCGGCGATAGTCGCCATAGCGTTCGTCAATTTGTTTTTGGTCCCGCCCAAAGATTTGGCGGAAATGTCTTTGACTCCCGCGAGAAGCAGAACCGTGCGGACGGCGCCTCCGGCCAAAAGCCCGTGTCCGGGTTTTGCCGGTTTCAAAAGCACTTCGGCGGCGCTGAATTTGGCCTTGACCTCGTGCGGAATGGTGCCGTTCTGGATTTTGACGCGGAAAAGATTCTTCTTGGCGGCGGTTCGGCCCTTCTGCACGGCCTGCTGCACGTCCAACCCCTTGGCCACTCCGAGGCCGATATTGCCCTTGCCGTCTCCAACGACGACCGTCGCCCTGAACCTGAATCTCTTTCCGCCGGCGACAACCCTGGTCACCCGGCGCAAGTCGAGCACCTGGTCTTCAAAATCGTCTCTGATTGTTTTTCTGTAACCGTTCATTTGTTTAAATTTTAATGCCGGCTTTTTTCGCGCCTTCGGCGACATTCTTCACCCGACCGTGATATTTGTAAGCTCCCCTGTCGAAAACCATCTTGGTCACGCCGATCTTTTTGCTTTTCTCGGCTATCAGTTCCCCGAGCTTCATCGCTTTTTCCGATTTCGTCCCCTTCATGTCCAGTTCCTTGGTCGAAGCCGAAGCCAAAGTAACACCCTTCACGTCGTCGATCACCTGAAGAAAAATGTTTTTGTTTCCCCTCTTCACCGACAAACGCGGCATCGAGGCCGTACCCCTGATTTTGCTGCGCGTCCGCTTCTCGCGCCTCGATATCCTTTGATTTTGAAGTTTGGTCTGTCTCATTTTTTGATTATTAAGCCGCTTTGGCGGTGGCGCCCGCGACTTTCTTGCCCGCTTTCCTTCTCACGACTTCATCGGTGTACATGATGCCTTTGCCGAGATAAGGCTCGGGCTTCTTGAATGAACGAATTTTGGCCGCGATCTGGCCAACCATGAATTTATCGGCTCCGGAAACGGTAATGATATTTTTTTCGACGGAAGCCTTGACGCCCTGCGGCAAAGTTAACTTGATCGGATGGGAAAAACCGAGATTCAAAACCAGGTTGGTTCCCTCGACAGCCGCTTTGAAACCGATGCCTTCGATTTTTAGACTCTTCACAAAATCCTTGGCCGCTCCCGACATGGCGTTCGCCGACAAAGCTCGCATCGTTCCCCAATTAGCCTTGGTCTGATCGGAATCGTCCTGCGGCTTGAAAGAAACCTCGTTTTCCTTGATTTCTGCCTCGACGCCCGGAAGCAATTTCACTTCGAGATCGGCGTTCGTTCCCGAAAACTTCAAAACACCGTCTTTCAAAGAGACTTTCACTCCCTCGATGATTTTTATTGGTTGTTTTCCGATTTTTGACATGTCGATTACCAAATTTCAAAAAGAATTTCTCCTCCGACTTTTTGTTTCCTCGCTTCTGCATCGTTCAAAATCCCCTTCGGGGTCGAGAAGAAATAATTGCCGTAACCCTGGTGGGATCGTCTGATCTCCTTATAA
>JAMCQZ010000010.1 GCA_023380305.1 Patescibacteria group bacterium | reverse complement strand
CAAACCCGCATTGATTCCGTGCATAAGTCGCGGAATAGTCGACCCGCTGAAGCGAAACATCCCAGTAAGCGGAGGAGTAGAGAACAACAGTTATTCCCTTAGTAGCGGCGAGTGAAAAGGGAAGAGCCCAAACTTGTTTGACGCTTTCGGCGCAAGCCGAGGGTTGAAGGCAAGGGTAGTAAGATAGAGACATTCTATTTATGAAGCCGCTTGACGACTTGTCAGAGAGCGACTTTATAAATAGAGGAAAGTTACAAAATGATTTGTTAGCCGAACGGGCTGGAAAGCCCGACCAAAGGAGGTGATAGTCCCGTAGGCGAAAACAAATCATCTTTCTTGTTTTTAATCTTGAGTACTTCGATGACAGGAAGCTTCGAAGGAAACATCCCGAACTATCGGGAAAGGCTAAATACACTTTGTGATCGATAGTGAACAAGTACCGCGAGGGAAAGGTGAAAAGCAGCCCGGTGAGGGCAGTGAAATAGAACTGAAACCATGCGCTTACAAGGACTCGGAGCTCTAACGTCGCAAGACGCAGAGTGACGTGGTGCCTATTGAAGAATGAGCCAACGACTTTATATTAACTGCTTGGTTAATCCGCCTCAGGCGGAGTAGCCGTAGGGAAACCTAGTGTTAATAGCGCGAACGTCCGCAAGGACAAGGTAGTTAATATAAGACCCGAAGCCAAGCGAGCTTACCTTGGTCAGGATGAACCCCGTCGAAAGGCGGGGGGAGGTCCGAACCAGTTGATTGTGCAAAATCTTTGGATGAACTGAGGTAAGTAGTGAAAAGCTAATCGAGCTTGGTAATAGCTGGTTCTCTCCGAAATAGTTTTAGGACTAGCGCCAAAAATCGCTTTAGCGGGGGTAGAGCTACTGGTTTGGTGGTAAAGGGCGAAAGCTCGGCCACCGAGTCAAACTCCGAATACCGTTAAACAAAAATTTGGGGACCTTAGATGACGATCAGGGCTTTTTCCCTTTTGTTAAAGAAAAATTTGGTAGTCAGACTACGGAGGCTAAGCCCCGTGGTCAAAAGGGAAAAAGCCCTGATCGTCATCTAAGGTCCCCAAATTTTTGCTAAGTGTGAAAGGCAGTGCCATGCCATTGACAGATAGGAGGTTGGCTCAGAGGTAGCCATCCTTTAAAGAGTGTGTAACAACTCACTATTCGAATCCGCTTCGGCGGAGTGGCGTGACGCGCCGAAAATGTACCGGGGCTAAGCAAAATACCGAAGATACGAACTTCTCGCGCAAGCGAGATTTGGTAGGAGAGCATTTGGAGCGCGCTGAAGGTTGACCCGTGAGGGCGACTGGAGTGCTCTGAAGAGAGAATGTTGGCATGAGTAACCCACTTAACCGGTGGGAAACCGGTTCCCCGAAAATCCTAGGTTTCCGTGGCAATGGCAATCATCCACGGGTTAGGCGGCCCTAAGGCGATGGCGAAAGCCGCAGCCGATGGACTGTTGGTTAATATTCCAACCCTTCCATTTCTTTCGACGGGAGGACGAAACGCAGTAGGTCGGGCATCTCAGTGGTTTGGTGTCCGTGGTCTAAGGAAGACATCCTGGCAAATCCGGATGTCTGCCTTCAATGGCGATTTCAAGGACAGCGGCGAGTCAAAGCATTTACTTTGGTTAGCCGATTGAGCGCGTTTCCGCGAAAAATCTCTAAGTCCGCCGAAAGGCGGAAAAGGAAATGGAATCCGTACCGGAAACCGACACAGGTGGATAGGGCGAGAAGCCCAAGGGGTACGAGTGATTTCTCTTTAAGGAACTCGGCAAAAAAGCGACCGTAAGTTAGCGATATGGTCTTCCGCCGCGAGGCGGACGCAGCGAAAGTCTCTCTGGCGACTGTTTATTAAAAACACAGCTTCCTGCGAACTCGTAAGAGGATGTATAGGAGGTGACGCCTGACCGATGCGAGAAGGTTAACGGCGGGGGTGTGCTCGGAGCAATCCGGGCCTGCTCACTGCCCGAAGCCCTCGTCAATGTCCGCGGTAACTATAACCGTGTTAAAGTAGCGCAATTCCTTTTCAGGTAAGTTCTGAAGCGCATGAATGGCGTAACGATCAGAGAACTGTCTCAAAGAGAAGCTCGGTGAAAATGCGATTCCAGTGAAGACGCTGGATACCTGCAGCTAGACAAAAAGACCCCGGGAGCTTTACTGTAGCTTGGTATTGGCTTTAGGGTTTGAATGCGTAGCGTAGTGGTGAGGCTTTGAAGTCTTGTTTTCGGATGAGGCAGAGCCGACGATGAAACAGCCATCTTTCAAACTTTAAACTCTAACCTTATGGGCAAAAACCATAGGAAACAGTGCCTGGTGGGCAGTTTTTCTGGGGCGGAATCCTCCAAAAGAGTAACGGAGGAGTTTATTAAGGTCAGCTTGGCTCGGATGGAAATCGAGCCTGAAGTGTAAAGGCATAAGCTGGCTTAACTGCGAGACCTACAAGTCGAGCAGATGCGAAAGCAGAACTTAGTGACCCGACGAATCTTTATAGAAAGGTCGGAGACAACGGATAAAAGCTACCCCGGGGATAACAGGCTGGTGTTGTCCGAGAGTCCCTATCGACGACAACGCTCGGCACCTCGATGTCGGCTCACCCTAGCGCGGGGCTGGAGAAGGTCCCAAGCGTGTGGCTGTTCGCCACTTAAAAGGGTACGTGAGCTGGGTTTAAACCGTCGTGAGACAGGTTGGTCTTTATCTACTGCAGGCGTGGAGTGTTTGAGGGAAGTCGACCCTAGTACGAGAGGACCGGGTTGAACGAACCTCTGGTCTATCGGCTTTGCCACCAGGCGAATTGCCGAGTAGCTATGTTCGGAAGGGATAAGCGCTGAAAGCATCTAAGCGCGAAGCCCATCCCAAGATTAGACACAGACCCCCGGAAGACTACCGGGTTGATAGGCTCAAGGTATAAGACAAGCAATTGTTTCAGCCGAAGAGTACTAATAGGTCGTTTATAGACCGGTCATTTAAGCGTCAATATCGTAACCTGCTTATTATTGAAAATTATATTCATCCGTGTTAGCATCAATTGCTCGGTGATTAATCGCAAAGTGTCCCACTCGATCCCATTCCGAACTCGGAAGTGAAAGCTTTGCGGGTCGATGATAGTCCTTCGGGGCGAAAGTAGACTTTGCCGGGCTTTTTTGTATCCGCAAAATCAGATTTGGTTCGGGGCGTCCCTCTTCTGCCCACGAAATATGGGCATCATCGGGATCAGATTTTATAGTTCCGCATCATGCGGAAATAAAATCTAAAAAAGTAGACTTTGCCGGGCTTTTTTGTTTTTCTGAGGCCTGTTTATGATCTCGGATTTTTGGATTACTATTTAATCAATGCACAGACTGACCAAGCAGATTATCTACGGGCTGTTTTTTCTGGCTTTTTTTGCGGCTCTCGCCGCGACCATTTATTTTTTCGGAAGCCGATAATTTCGCATCATGGGATTTCTCAAAAAACTTGATTGGCAGTTGAACATCGCGGTCGGCCTGCTTTTAGCCTTCGGCTTGCTTGCGCTTGCTTCGAGCACGCAGTTTCTCATCTGGCGTCAGCTTATCTGGGTCGCCGTCGGCGCGGCCATCATTTTTTCTACCTCTTTTATAAATTTCAAAAGGTTAATGAGCTATCGCTGGGTGATCGTCGTCATTTATCTTCTGGGCATCAGCCTTCTGCTTTTAAACCTCGTGATCGGCAGCGAGGCCCACGGCAACAAGAGCTGGATTAACATCGGCTCCTTCAAGTTTCAGGCGTCGGAGTTCGCCAAGATCGGGCTCATTGTCATTCTTGCCAAATTTTTCAGCCGCAGCCACATCGGCATCAAGAGATTTGGGGTCATCTTCACCTCTTTCCTTTATCTTTTGCTGCCGGTGTTTTTGATTTTGCTCCAGCCCGATCTGGGGACCGCCCTTATCTTTTGCGGAATCTGGGCAGGATTTCTTTTTGTTTCCGGATTGCCCAAGAAATACGTGGCCGTGGCTTTGCCAGCCCTGATTCTTTGCGGGCTTATCGTCTGGGGTGTCGGGCTTAAGGATTATCAGAGAAACCGCATCGTCGGCCTTTTAAAGCCGGACGTTGATCCGCTTGGTGTGAACTACAACGCCATCCAATCAAAGATCGCCATCGGATCGGCCGGCTGGTTTGGAAAGGGGTTCGGCCAAGGCGCCCAGGTACGGCTCGGATTTTTGCCGGCGGCCCAAACCGATTTTGTCTATGCGGCCTTTACCGAAGAATGGGGCCTTGTCGGCGCGACTGCGCTGATTCTCGCTTTTCTCTGGATGGTCTGGCGAATATTGGTGGTCGGGACGAAAAGCCACGGGAATTTCGATAAATTCGTCTGTATCGGAAGCGCCTTGCTTTTTGTTTTCCAATTCGCCATCAATATCGGTTCGACCGTCGGATTTTTGCCGGTCATCGGCGTCGGGCTTCCTTTCGTGAGCTACGGCGGATCGAGCTTGTTGACCTCGTTCATTCTGATCGGTATTATTCAAAACATTGCCGCAACCACGATTTAAGCTGTTGATAGCCGGTCTTATCCTGCTCGTCGTTTTGCCGGCGATTTTTTATGGCAAGCGTTACCTGTTTCCGAAAGAATGGCCGAAAACGACGATCACCATCCCTGAAGGCTACACCGTCGCCCAGATAGACGAGCTTCTGACCGAAGTCGGCGTCTTGAAAGGCGGAAAGCTTGCTAATTTCAAACCGGCCGATTTCGACTATCCTTTTCTTGATGGAGTCTCCGGCGACAGTCTCGAGGGATTTTTATTCCCCGACACCTACGAATTTTTCTTGAATTCGCCTTCGCGGGTGGTGGCGGCGAAATTTTTGGATAATTTTGGACGGAAGGCGTCCGGATTTTTGGAACCGGAGATCGCCTATAAAACTTTGATTCTCGCCTCGATGATCGAGAAGGAGGTGCCGGACACAAACGGGGACCGAGAGCTCGTGGCCGGCATCTTGGAGAATCGCCTCGAAGCCGGGATGTTTTTGAATGTTGACGCGACCGTCTGTTATGCCGAAAGCCCTCTGGGCTGCGCCGGGGTCGAGGATATTGATTTTGGCGTTGATTCGCGTTACAATACTTATCATTATCGGGGATTGCCTCCGGGCCCGATCGCCAATCCAGGAATTTCGGCGATCAAGGCGGCGGCTCATCCGCGGAGGTCCGATTACCTTTACTATCTGTCCCGTCCCGACACCCAAGAGACAATATTTTCGAAGACCCTTGACGAACACAACAAAAATATTGTTAAATATCTAAAATAAATCGAAATAAGCCGATTTTTTAAAGGCGGTTTTTTATATGTCGTCAGTAAAAACCAAAACTTTTTCATCTCATCCGAGCTCGTTCGTGAAGGAACCTGACTTGATCGCCGTTCAAATCGATTCCTTTGAGTGGTTCAAAAAAACCGGTTTACGGAATCTTTTCGACGAGATTTCTCCTATCCGCGATCACTCCGGAAAGGAAATGGAGCTTTATTTTCGGGATTATTATTTCGACGAGCCCAAGTTTTCGACCGACGAGTGCCGTGAGCGGGCTTTGACCTATGAGGCTCCGCTTCGCGTCAACATGGAGCTTGTCCATCTCGCTTCCGGCCGGAAAGAAACCCAAGAGGTCTATTTCGGCGATTTTCCGATCATGACCGATAAAGGCACGTTTATCATCAACGGCGTTGAGAGGGTTGTTATTTCCCAGTTGGTCCGTTCGCCCGGCGTTTATTTTATTTCCGACGCCTGGAGGGGCCGGAGGCTTTTCGGCGCCAAAATCATTCCGAATCGCGGCGCTTGGATAGAATTCGAGACCGATTCGAACGGCGTCATCGACGTGAAAATCGACCGTCATCGCAAAATGCCGGCCACAGCCTTTTTGCGCATCTTCGGATTGGAGACCGAAGAGGAAATCAGGGCCGCCTTCTCGAACGACAACGGTCCGATCAAATATATCGAAAATACTTTAAAAAAAGATCCGGCCAAAACCGCGGCTGAAAGCTACCTCGAGCTTTACAAGAGATTAAGGCCCGGAGATTTGGCGACCGCCGAAAACGCCAAAAATTTGATCGATGCCATGTTTGTGCGTCTCGATCGTTATGATCTTTCAGAAATCGGCCGCTTCAAAGTGAACCAGCGTTTAGAAAACGTTGAGTCCAAGGACCGTCTGCTCTCGCAAAAAGACATTGTGCGGATCATGGCGGAGATCATCGAATTGAACAACGATCCTCACGCCAAAGACGACGACATCGATCATCTTGGAAACCGGCGGCTGCGCTCGGTTGGAGAGCTTTTGGAGGCGCGGATGCGTTTGGGTTTCGGCAGAATCAGGAGGATCGTCCAGGACAGGATGTCGACCATCTCCGGCGAGGAGAGGGCGACGCTCACCCCGATTCAGCTCGTGAACACCCGCCCTTTGATCGGCGTTGTCCGCGATTTTTTTGCCACCTCGTCCATGTCGCAGTTTATGGACCAGGTCAATCCTTTGACCGAGCTTGAACATAAGAGGAGGATTTCGGCCTTGGGCCCTGGCGGCCTCACCAAAGAGCGCGCCGGATTCGAGGTTAGGGATGTCCATCCTTCGCACTACGGCCGGCTTTGCCCGATCCAAACTCCGGAAGGACAGAACATCGGCTTGATCAACCATTTGGCCAACTATACCCGCGTCAACAAATACGGCTTCTTGGAAGCTCCTTACGTCAAAGTGGAGAAGGGCAAACTGACCGGCGAGACCGTCTGGTTTGACGCCATCGAAGAGGAAAAACACAAAATCGTTCACGCCGGAGAGAAATTGACCGAAGAGAATAAATTGGCGGACAAGATCGTCGAGGTCCGTTTCCAGGGAAAACCCCAGAACGTCCACCGCGACGAAGTGGAATATATGGATGTTTCGCCTTCAGAGATTCTTTCGATCGGCGCTTCTCTGATTCCATTTTTGGAGAACGACGACGCCAAAAGAGCGCTTATGGGTTCGAACATGCAGAAGCAGGCCGTGCCTTCGATCAGGCCCGAAGCTCCGCTTGTCGGAACGGGCGTCGAAAAAACTGCCGCTTACAATTCCGGCCAAGTGGTCATCGCCGACGAAGCGGGCGAGGTGACTTACGCCGACGGATCGAAGATCATCGTCGAGAACAGCGATGGCCATAAGAGGGTTTATCCGATCGAGAAATTTAGGATGACCAATCAGTACATCGCTTTCTCACATAAGCCGATCGTTGAAGTCGGCGACAAGGTGAAGAAAGGGGAGGTTATCGCCGACGGGACAGCCATCAAGGACGGCACTCTGGCTTTGGGCCAGAACCTGCTCGTGGCTTTCGTCTCCTGGGAAGGAGCGAACTTCGAGGACGCCATTATTCTTTCGGAAAGGGTGGCCCAGATGGACCGCTACACTTCCATTAATATCGAGGATTTCACCTGCGATGTCCGCGACACCAAACTCGGACCGGAGATTACCACCCCGGACATTCCGAACGTTTCCGAAGAGAAACTGAAGAATCTGGATGAGGAGGGCATCATCAGAATCGGCGCCGAAGTGACGGCCGGAGACATTTTGGTCGGCAAGATCTCGCCGAAGGGCGAATCCGAACTCACTTCCGAGGAAAGACTTTTAAGAGCCATCTTCGGAGAGAAGGCGAGAGATGTTAAAGATTCTTCGCTCGAAGTGCCGCACGGCAAAGGAGGCCGGGTGGTGGGCGTGAAGATTTTCGACCGCGAAAAAGGAGACAAATTGGAGGCGGGCGTCATCAGGAGGATTCAGATCCAGGTGGCTTCGCTTAGAAACATTCAGGCCGGCGACAAGATGGCCGGACGGCACGGTAACAAGGGCGTTATTTCGCAGATTAGGCCGATCGAAGATATGCCTTATCTTGAGGACGGCACTCCGGTGGATATCATTTTGAATCCGCTCGGCGTCGTCTCCCGCATGAACCTCGGTCAGATTTTGGAAACCCACTTGGGTTGGGCCGCCGAAAAGTTGGGGTACTCGGCCGTCACTCCGGCTTTGGCCGGCGCGAACGAAAAAGACATCCGGGCCGAACTCAAAGCGGCGGGATTGCCGGAGACCGGACAGGTGACGGTTTACGACGGACGCACGGGCGAGGCCTTCAGCCGGCCGGTGACCGTCGGCAGGATTTACATGATGAAGCTGAACCACCTGGTTTTAGACAAAGTGCACATGCGTTCCATCGGCCCCTATTCTTTGATCACTCAACAGCCTTTGGGAGGCCGCGCTCAGTTCGGCGGACAGCGTTTCGGAGAAATGGAAGTCTGGGCGCTGGAAGGACACGGAGCAGCGCATACCCTACAGGAAATGCTGACTATCAAGTCTGACGACGTCATGGGAAGATCGGCCGCCTACGAATCGATCGTCCGGGGAGAAAAAATCAAGAAGCCCAACATTCCGGCGACCTTCAACGTCATGGTAAACGAGCTGAAGGCCTTGGACTTGAACGTCGATCTCGTAACCGAGTCCGGCGCCGAAGAGGAAATAACAGCCGAAGAGGCAAAAGAAATTTAAAATGGACGACTTTAAAGCGTTAAAACTGAAAATCGCGTCTCCCGAGGATGTCCTCAGATGGTCTCACGGCGAGGTGACCAAGCCGGAGACAATCAATTACCGGACGCAGAGGCCGGAGAAAGACGGACTTTTCTCCGAACGTATTTTCGGACCGACGAAGGATTACGAATGCTATTGCGGAAAGTATAAAAAGATCCGCTATAAAGGCGTTGTCTGCGACAAGTGCGGCGTCGAGGTTACCCGCTCTTCGGTTCGAAGAGAAAGGATGGGCCACATCAAACTAGCCGCGCCGGTCGCCCATATCTGGTTTTTAAGGAGCGTTCCTTCGAGGATCGGCCTGGCTTTGGATGCTCCGGTCGCCAAACTTGAAAAAGTCATTTATTACGCCGCCTACATCATTACTTCGGTTGATGAAGAGGCGAGAAAGGCGGCGATGGAAGAAATCGAGCGTGAATTCAAGTCGAGAAAGAAATTGGAAGAGATCGACGAGCTCGGCATGGCCGCCGAAGTCGCCAAACAGACCTTGAAGGAATTGCGTCCCGGAACAATTTTGTCCGAGGCGGAGTTTTACAATCTTTCCCGCCGGTTCGGAAACGTTTTTCAATCGAGGGCCGGCGCCGAAGGCGTACGCAAGGTTTTGGAAAATATCGATATTGAAAAGGAAATCAAGGCTATCGAAAAAGAGCTTGAACGGACCGACGACGTCAGCCGCCGGCAGAGGTTGGCGAGAAGGCTGAAGTTTTTCATCGCCATGAAGAGGAACAATATCCGGCCCGAATGGATGATTATGATCGAACTTCCGATATTGCCGCCGGATCTCCGGCCGATGGTCGCCCTGGATGGCGGCCGCTACGCCACTTCGGATTTGAACGATCTTTACCGCCGCGTCATCAACCGCAACAACCGCTTGAAGAAATTGTTGGAGCTTAAGGCTCCGGAGATTATTGTGGTGAACGAGAAGCGTATGCTCCAAGAGGCGGTGGACGCCCTGATCGACAATACCGCGCGTATGGGCCGGGCCCAGCTTTCCGCGAGAAGGCGGCCGCTCCGTTCCCTGGCTGACATGTTGAAGGGAAAACAGGGTCGTTTCAGACAGAATCTACTTGGAAAACGCGTGGACTATTCCGGACGGTCGGTGATTGTCGTCGGTCCCAAGCTCAAATATGACGAATGTGGTCTTCCGAAGAAAATGGCCTTGGAACTTTTCAAGCCGTTCGTCATTTCGAAAATCATCGAAAGGGGCTTGGCCTACAACATTAAGAATGCCAACCGTTTAATAGAGTCCGCTCCGGCGGAAATATGGGAAATCTTAGAGGAGGTCATTAAAAACCGCCACGTGCTTTTAAACCGCGCTCCGACTTTACACAGGCTCGGCATCCAGGCTTTCAAGCCGGTGTTGATCGAAGACCTAGCCATTCAAATCCCGCCGCTTGTCTGTTCGGGTTTCAACGCGGACTTTGATGGAGACCAGATGGCTGTCCATCTTCCTTTGACCGACGAGGCGCAGAAGGAGAGCGAATTTTTGATGCTTTCGAGCCGCAATATTTTGAAACCGGCTTCGGGCGATCCGATTCCCGGACCCTGGAACGACATCGTTCTCGGTGTTTTCTATCTGACCGAGGCCAATCCGGAAGCCAAGGGTGCCGGAAAGATTTTTGGGAGTGAAGAAGAGGCAATTTTGGCTTATTCAAGCGACGTGATCGACCTCCGGGCGCCGATCAAAATCAACAAGGGTTTGGAAACGACCTGCGGTCGCATCATCTTCAACCGCGTCCTTCCCGAAGAAATCGATTATGTGAACGACGCCGTGAACAAGAAGGCGATGAATCAACTTTTCGCCAAGATTTTGAATAAGTGCGGCCTTGAAAGAGGGAAGTCGGCGCTCGACGCCATTCAGGAACTCGGATTCGAATACGCGACCAAGTCGGGGATCACCTGGGGCATGTCCGATTTGGTGGTGCCCGAAGAGAAGAAGGCTATCATCGACGAGGCGAATGCCAAAGTGGCCGTCATCGACGATCAATATGAAGAAGGTCTTTTGACCGAAAGCGAGAGAAAAGCCCGCGTCATCGAGATTTGGGACAACGTCAAGGTAGAAATCGAAAAAGTGGCTAAAGCCGCTTTGCCAAAATCAAGCCCGGTTTCGACCATTATCGCCTCCGGCGCCAGAGGCAGCTGGGAGCAGGTGAACCAGATGATGGGCATGAGGGGACTCGTTAAAAACCCGCAGGGAGAAATTATCGACCTGCCGGTAACTTCCTGTTATAAGGAGGGATTTTCGCCGCTCGAATACTTCATTTCCGTTCACGGAAACCGGAAAGGGCTGGTTGACACCGCTTTAAAGACGGCCGAGGCCGGATATTTGACTCGTCGTATGATCGATGTGAGCCAGAGCCTGGTGATCAAAGAAGAAGATTGCCACACCAAAGAGGGGATTGAAATCAAGCGGCCCGAGGGGCTGGATTTTGGGCACAAGTTTTCCGACAGGCTTTTCTCGCGCACCAGTTTGGAAGAAATCAAATCTGGCGGAAAGACACTCGTTAAGGCAAACGACATCATCACCATCGAGGCGGCCAAGGCCATCGAGGCCGACCCTGCCATCGAAGTCGTCAAGGTGAGATCGCCGATGACCTGCAAGACGCTCTACGGAATCTGTTCCAAGTGTTACGGATACGATCTGGGGCATAACGAGCCGGTCAAACTCGGAGAGGCGGTCGGAGTCATCGCCGCCCAATCTATCGGCGAACCGGGAACCCAGCTTACGCTCCGCACCACCCATTCCGGTGGTGTCGCTCGCGCGGACATCACTTCCGGATTGCCGAGAATAGAAGAGCTTTTTGAGGTGCGCGTTCCGAAGGGCAAGGCATTGCTCTCGGAATACGACGGCGTCGTCGACAAGATCGAGGATAAGGGCAACCTGCGTTCGGTTTTTATCAAAGTCAATAAGAAAGCCGGAGCCAAAAAGGATAAGATCGTCGAATACCAGATGCCGAGGAACACCTTGTTGCTCGTCGAATCGGGCCAAGTCGTCGCAAAAGGCGACGCTCTTTCCGAGGGCAGCATCGATTTGAAGGAGCTCTATCTCTACAAAGGCAAAGAGGCGGTTTATCGTTATCTTATCAGGGAAGCGCAAAAGATTTATGTTTCCGAAGGCGCCGCCATCAACAACAAACATTTGGAAGTGGTGTTGCGGCAGATGTTCTCCCGGGTCCGCATTTCCAATCCTGGAGACAGCCAGTTCGTGATCGGCGAAGTGGTGGATAAGTCGAGATTTTTCGAAGTCAATCGCGATTTGAAAAAAGCGGGCAAAGAGCCGGCCCGCGCCGAGGAATTGCTTTTGGGCATCGATAAAGTGGCCTTGTCGGCCGAAGGCTTCCTGTCAGCTGCTTCCTTCCAGGAAACGGCGAGGGTTTTGGTCTCGGCTGCTTCCGAAGGAAAGGAGGATCCTCTCATGGGGCTCAAGGAAAATGTCATCATCGGCCGTTTGCTGCCGATAGGAACGAGCTTCAGGGGAGAATTTAAGGACATCGAAGAAAAAGAGGAACTCGGGGTTCCGACACCGGCCGAAGAAAAAGAAGGAATAATCTAAATTGACAAGAAGGGAGCCGCTTTGTTAGGCTATCAATGTTTCAAATGGATATTGAAGAGAAAAGAAAATACGAAATAGCGCTTTTGGCGAAAGACGAACAGACCGCTTTGGCCGTGGCTGATTTGTTGGCGAAGCAGGGAGCGGAGATTGTCGTCGCCCCGAGACCGGGCCTCATTAAGCTGGCTTACAAGATTATGAAAGAGGAATCGGCTTTTTTCTCCTTTATCGATTTTAATCTCGTCCCCGAGACTATCGCTTCTGTGGAAAAGGCGCTCAAATTAAACAAAGCTCTTTTGAGATTTTTGATTGTGACGCCTCCTCCGGCTAAAGCTGTCGCAAAATCTTTCGGCAAGAAACCGGTTGTCGAATCCGCCGAAGAGGCGAGAAAGACGGCCGATGACGCCCCCAAAGAGTCGCTGAGCAACGAGGCTCTGGAACAAAAACTCGAAGAAATTTTGTCTTAATGAATCTCAATAAAGTTTTTTTGATCGGAAGGCTTACGGTTGATCCGGAAATCCGGACCATTCCCTCCGGAGACAAAGTAACTTCCTTCGGTATCGCTACCAATCGGACCTGGACGGACAAATCCGGCAACAGGAAGGAGGCGACGGAATTTCATAATGTCGTCCTTTGGGGAAGACAAGCGGAAATCGTCAGCCAGTTTTTGAAGAAAGGAAGCATTATTTTCGTCGAAGGCCGTTTACAGACGAGAAGCTGGCAGGGCAAAGACGGAGTTTCCCGCAAAACCACCGAGATCATCGGCGAGAGGGTCCAGCTCGGACCGCGCGCCGCTGGCTCTGGCGGGGAGGGAAGACCGGCGGAGGGCCCGGCCGAGGCGCCAGAATCGGTCGAAAAACCGGAAGAGATGCCGGTGATTGATTTGGACGAGGAAGGCATCAAGCCGGAAGACTTACCATTTTAATTTTTTAATAGACCATGGAAAGGCAATGTTTTTTCTGTTCTCAAAATATGATCGATGTCGATTATAAAGACACCGAGCTTTTGAGACGATTTGTTTCGGGCCAGGCGAAAATCATTGATCCGAAACACACCGGGACTTGCGCCAAACATCAAAGAATCTTGGCGCAGGCGATAAAGAGAGCCAGGTTTCTGGGCCTTTTGCCCTTTGTGAGACAATAATGTTCGCTTTCGACAAACCGGTTTTCGATTGGCTCTACGGATTGGCCAATCATTTTTGGTTTTTCGATTTTTTGGTTGTTTTCTCGGCCAATTGGCTGATTTATATCGCTCTGGCCGCTTTTTTGGTCGCGGTTTTGCGCGTCAAAAACTTGAAAACGGAAGTTTATTATCTTTGTTTGGCTTCTTTGGGGGCGATCTTGTCGCGCGGCATCATCGCCGAGACCATTCGTTATGCCAATTATAATCCACGTCCGTTTGAGGAACTGGGAATCAAACCCCTCATCAATCAGTATGCCACGGCGAGTTTCCCATCGGGCCACGTCTCTTTTATTTTTCCGATAGCTCTGGCGGCCTTCAGCTACAACAAGAAACTGGGCGCCTGGCTTATCGCGGCCACCGTCGTAATGGGGATTTCAAGGGTGATCGCCGGCGTGCACTGGATTTCTGACATCGCCGCCGGACTTTTGGTGGGAGCGATCGGATTTTTAATCGCCAGGGCTGTTTTACCTAAACTTGCGGGCAGAAAATAAAAAAAGCTATTATAGGAAGGCCGAACTAAAAAAATAAACACAAAAAAGAATGAACGAGAAGACAAAGATATTTTTGATTCCGGGGGCGATTATTATCGCGAGTGTCGTTATCGCCGCCGCCGTCCTTGTTTCCGGAGGGGTGATCAGCATCAAAAGCCAGCCGTCCCAGCCATCGCAGCCGTCGCAGGCGGCCGATAGCCTTTCGGCGCTCAAAGGATTAAAGCCGGTTGACGCCAAGGATCATGTTTTGGGTAACGCCTCGGCGAAGGTAAAAATCGTGGAATTTTCCGACATGGACTGCCCTTATTGCAAGAGGTTTAACGCTACGATCGACGAACTGCTTACCACTTACGGGGATAAAATCGCGGTAGTTTATCGGCATTTTCCTTTGACCGCGCTTCATCCGAACGCGAAAACTGAAGCCGAAGCGACTGAATGTGCGGCTAAACTCGCCGGCAATGAAGGATTTTGGACTTATTTCAAAAAATACGAGGCGGAGATCGCCGGTGGCGAATCTTTCAGCAACGATTTGCTTTTGTCTACGGCTGAATCCGCGGGAATCAATCGGGCGGATTTCGCCGCTTGTCTCCAAAGCGATGAGCCCAGCGAGCTGGTTAAAGAGGACGCGGATAACGCCACGAAGATCGGCGTTACCGGAACGCCCTTCAGCGTCATTCTTTTGAATGGCAAACCCGTAGACACGATCGAGGGAGCCTATCCGATCGAAGCGGTTAAGGCGAAGCTCGACCAGTATGTGAAATAGACCCGTTTTCATTCGACACTTATCCCGCCGGAAACGGCGGGATTTTATTATCGGGCGCCGGGTGCCGATTTTTTCAACAACGTGTTAATCTTAATAAATCCGCATTTTACGGCGGGAGATTGCCATCAATGGAGACCCCCAAAACAGAAAAAAAACAGAATTATTTAATTTATCCTTATTCTGCATTTTCTATTCCTTTAGTCGACAACGTAGAGGCGGCCAATGCCATAGAAAGTCATATCCTTTTGGCCCAGGTAGGGAAGAAATATAAAAATGGACAGGCCCTAAGCGCAAGGCACGCGATTTTGACGAACCAAATTTGGACGGATCTTCTACAAGATAAAGATGAGGTTGGATTATTGTTGCATCGACAAAAAATTGATCTCACGTGGCGATATATAGCCGGGCTTCGATCCGGAGATTTCAAATCTGTCCGGCAGACTCTGCAACAGTACATGGAAATCCGAGACGCGTTATGCAGACGGTGGTTTTCTCTGGCGATAGATGCCGAAGAAAATATCAGAGAGGTACCGGATTACGCCAAGAAGTATGCCGCCGCGGCGTTTCACAGTGGCATGTACAAAATAGTGGGTAATTTCTATAAACGGCACGGAGACAAATTGCGCGATCACAGCCTTTATACCTGGGGACCGATAAGCGACTGGGCTCGAAAAGGCGAGGCTGCGGGAATTGTTTTGTTTCCGCTTGGCGCGGGCGGTCCGGGAACGAGCATCGTCGCGGTATCCGAGCACGGCACAGATTATATACGGAATTTTTTCGAGACAAATGGCATCTACTTTTTTGAAGAACAAAAGGCGCTTGCGGCGATTCATGGCAGCGATGAATATAAAGGACGAGAGGTCGAAGTCAAGGGGCACATGCCATTCAAAATCGGTAATGACGGGATACAGCTTCATGGTCTGACGGAGTTAAAACGATTTGGGATGAATTTTCCGGAAGCTCCGCAGAAAGGAATCTTCAACCAAAAAATTGGAAGAGCGAGGAAGGTTTCTTCAGAGGAGATAATCAACGCCTTTGATCCGGATTTGGTCGACGGGTTGTTTTTTGCGACGAGCCTTGATCATCGGACTGGAAAGCCCGTTGATTTCAGACAAGGCGAACCATTGGACAGAAGCTGGATTGAAAGTCGCTTACGTATGGGTTCCGAAAAAGCGCGGGAAATATTGCGATATGCGCGGGATCGCAAAATAAAATTTATTGTCGAGGCGCGTTTGCGCGGCCTGGATGGCTGCGGCTCCAGTCTCGACCTGCCGGCGTTTCAGACAATTTGACTCGAGAGGGCGCCAAAATGATAGTGGATTTTCCGGTTACCCCGACCATCGCGAGCGATTTTCCAATTAAGGTGGATTTTGAGGTCGCGAGCGATCCAAGCGAGATCATCTATATCGCTCCAGATTATGGCATCACATCGGAGAATCCCTACAGGGCGAAAGAGGTATCCTGGGAAACCCATTTTGATCCGCAGAAGGCGGCTTCGGGCGTCCGCAAGCTGAAAAACGGCCAGAAAGACGCTCCCATTTTTATCTTCAAAGATATTTTCGGTTTAACCGGTTTTAAAATAACTTGCGAGCCGATATCTCCTATTTGTCTGGCCGGCGGCATGGAATCTTCCAACGCCTTCAATTTATGTTTGTTGGTCGCGGGTAGCGTCCTTTCCGGCGCCGATCTTAGCTATGCGGATATTTTTAATCTAGCGGTGAAATTAGAAAATGACGAGTTCGGGGGATCGACCGGCGGCCAAGGATATCTAAGCAGTATACTTGGGGGCGCGTATTACCATGTGTGGCTGTCCGGGTTGCGCTAAATAAATCCCCGATAAAAAGGAATCGTCGGCGACACTTCGCGTTTTGACTAAAGGCCGGAATCTTGTTACTTTTATTAAAGTTTTTGCCCAGGTGGCGGAATGGTATACGCGTACGACTCAAAATCGTATGGGGTAACTCGTGTGGGTTCAAGTCCCACCCTGGGCACATTTCCATCCTCGCTTTTCCTGTTGAAGGAAGGTAAAATACGGCTATGGCGCGCGTAATCGCGGTTTGCAATCAGAAAGGCGGAGTCGGTAAAACAACGACGGCCGTCAATTTGGGCTCGTATCTGGCCGCTTTCGGCCGGAAGGTGCTTTTGGTGGATTTCGACCCCCAAGCGAACGCGAGTTCCGCTTTGGGATATTTGGCCCCGGATGGCGGAACGATCTATCACGGCGTCCTTGGGGCAATGGAGCCGCGGCAGCTCATCCGGCCGACCATGATCTTGAATTGCCATTTTATTCCTTCGGCGAATCATCTGTCGGGTGCCCTGGTGGAGCTCGTAAATCTTCCAGAGAGGGAATATTTTCTTAAAAAATTCATCGACAAAGTAAAAAACGATTACGACTACATTCTGATCGATCTTCCACCGACCTTGAGTCTGCTTATGTTGAACGGCTTGCTCGCCTCCGGGGAGGTGATCATTCCGGTCCAGGCGGAATATTACAGCTTGGAGGGTTTGAGCCAGCTTCTTTCAACTTTGGAGCTCGTGAGAAACAACTTAGATCACGATCTTAAGGTGGCGGGAGCCCTGATTACGATGTATGATAAATGGGAACATCTTTCCCAAGAAGTGGCCAAAAATATCAGGCGCAACTTTCCACATTACGTTTTCGAAGTGGAAATACCGCGATCGGTCAGTCTAGCCGAGGCGCCGAGCTTCGGCAAGCCGATACTGATTTACGCGCCGTATTCCCAGGGAGCTTTGGCTTATCGCCGGCTCGCGACCGAGGTGATGAGACAGGAGAATCTGGCCTGGCCGGAGACGATATCCGGATCGAACGGAACGGAAAATAATTTATAAAATGTTAGGTAAAGGACTTGAATCTTTAATCCCGCCAAGACCGGGAGAGGGGCAGAATAATAACAATAGCAACGGGGGGCCTGTTTCTCCCCCGGCACAGCCGTACCTGAGCCAGTCGATCGCCAATCCCGATCCATTCGCTTCGAGCGCGGACGCGAGCCCGATGGCTTTTCCGGCCGCGAGTCCTTTTCCGACGAACCAGCCGCTTCCTCAAGCTCAGATTTTTCCGCCGGTCCAACCGGCTGTTGCTCCGGTTTCGGAGAGCTTTCCGGTGGGGATTATTCAATCCAAATCAAAAGATTCGGAACCGTTGGCGGCGTCGGTGGTCGCCAATCAGGCGCCCGCGGCTGAAAGGGCGGTGATTCCTGATACGGACAAGGATCTACCGGTTCTGAAAGAAGCGGAAGAATTGGCTTATGAGGCCGCGGGAAATCTGATAGAAAAAAAATCGGAAGCGGTTTTCCAGATCGAGGTGGAAAAAATTGTCCCCAATCCTGAACAGCCGCGGCGACACTTTGACGAAGGCGCCTTGAGAGAGCTTGCGAGTTCGATCAGGGAATTCGGCATTATCCAGCCGCTCGTCATCTCCAAGGTTTCTCAGGAAACGGAAACAGGCACGGAGGTGTATTACGAACTTATCGCCGGAGAGAGAAGGCTAATGGCGGCGAAGATGGTTGGTCTGCGGACCGTGCCTGCGATTGTGAAACACATTTCCGTCGGCCGAGAAAAATTGGAGTTGGCCATCATCGAGAATATCCAGCGTTCGGATTTAAACCCGGTGGAGGAGGCGCGGGCCTACGCTAGACTTCAAGATGAATTCCGAATGACCCAGCGGGAGATCGCGAGCCGGCTTGGGAAAAGCCGCGAAACCGTGGCAAATGCTATGAGACTTTTAAACCTTCCTTCGGAAATACAGACAGCTCTGGAAACGGGGCAGTTAAATGAAAGCCAGGCGAGGTTATTGCTGCAGATAGACGACATCGGCCGGCAGATGGACGTTTTCTATTCGATCTTAACGGACAAGCCGAGCGTCCGCGCCTTGAAACAGCGTATTAAGGAAGTGTCTTCCCCAAAAAATGAAAGTCGTTCGGTCGACCCGACGCTCGACGCGATTAGAAGCAGACTCGAGGAGATCTTAGGCACGAAAGTGGATATCAAAACCGAAGGAGATAAAGGGAAAATCACCATCAATTTTTATTCTTCCGAAGAGTTGTCTGCTTTGATCGACAAACTCGTTAAACAAAACGATAGTCAATCTCTTTAACGTCTTTGAGGGATTTTATTTTAACGATCAGTTGGGAAATTTTGTGACGATCGCTCGAATCGCACTTAATTTTGACGGATTGAAATCCGCTTCCGGCCGGGGTGGTGGTTAAATTAACGACGTTCAAATGGTTGCGGTTGACGACGTTTGTCAGATCTTTGATGAAATCCGGTCGGTTGGCGGCGACGACGCGGAGCTCGGTTTGCCTGGGTTCGAAAAGCGGCCCCTTATCTTTGAGGGCTTTTTTAATGCGGCTCACGGCCGAAGAAGTTTTGACGAATTCGAGCCAGGAGATCGAGGGTTTTTTTCCTTTATGGACGATGATTTCAACGATGTCGCTTGACCGCAGTTCGTGGTTTAGGGGAACGATCCGACCGTTTACTTTGGCGCCGACGCATTGATCACCGAGATCGGTATGGATTTGGTAGGCAAAGTCTATGGGCGTCGCTCCGGCGGGAAGATCGACTACGCGCCCCTTGGGCGTGATGGCGAAGATCCGGTCCTTGAAAAAGTCCACTTTTAGGGCGTCGAGGAAACTTTCGGAATCGGCTTCTTCTTCTTGCCAGGCGCGCAGGCGCTCCACCCAGGAAATATCCTGGGATTTGGCAAAAGAAACCCTTTTTTTGGCGCCGGACTTCGACTCCTCGTAAGCCCAGTGGGCAGCCACGCCGTTTTCCGCTTCTTCGTGCATTTCGAGGGTTCTGATTTGGAACTCGACTATTTTTTGGCCGACGCAGAAAACGACAGTATGCAGACTGCGATAGCCGTTCGGTTTTGGCATGGCAATATAATCTTTGATCCGTCCGGGAAGCGGCGGCCAAAGCTTGTGGACCACACCGAGGGCCGCATAGCAGTCCCGGACGTTTTCCACGATGATGCGAAAGGCGATCAGGTCGTAGATTTTGTCGATGTCCATGTCGAAGCGCAGCAATTTTTTATAGAGGCTCGAATATCGTTTGGCCCGGAAATCCACCTTGATTGGCTTAACGTTCGCGAGAGTCAGCTCTTTGATGACAATCGGCTTGATTCTTTTTAAATACTTTTCTCTTTCGGCATAACGCGTTTTGGTGTTGGACACGAGCCACTTGTACTCTTCGGGGTAGAGATATGGAAAAGCGAGGTCTTCGAGTTCTCCGGCCAGGCGTTGCATGCCGAGCCGATAGGCGAGCGAGGAATATATCTCGTAGGTTTCGAGGCTGACGCGCTTTTGCTTTTCCGGCGGCAGCGATTTTAGGGTCTGCATATTATGCAGCCTGTCGGCGAGCTTAACGAAAATAACCCGGAGGTCTTTCGATGAAGCGAGGATCAGTTTTTTGATATTATCTTTTTGTCTTTCGTCCCCGCGGTATTTGATGTGTCCGAGTTTGGTGACGCCGTCGACCAATGACAAAATTTCCGGTCCGAAATTTTTATCGATGTCTTCGAGCGAACAACCGGTGTCTTCGACAACGTCGTGTAAAAGCCCGGCGGCGATTGTTTTCTCATCGAGGTTCCAGTCGGCGAGAGCCTGGCTGGTCTTGAGGCAATGGTTGAAATAAGGCTCGCCGGAGGCGCGTTTCTGGCTTTTGTGGCGCGACTCCGCAAAAAAATAAGCCCTGGAGATGAGGGAAGCCCGGTTTTCCAAAGCCTCTTTTTTCACGTCCATGGGTTTATATTAAGCAGGAGGCCCTTATTTTGTCCATAATCCGCCATAAAACAGCTTGGTCCAATTGACAAATAAACATTTTTATGGTATAAATAAATATCTTTAACAAAGCTGGCCAAGATGGCCTAAATATAAGTGGCATTCAAGGATGAAAGGGAGGAGATCGAAATGCTGAAAAATGCGATGACCGCGGCTCTGGATTTAATTGATGATGGCGTTGCCATCATTAATCGCCAGGGGTTGATTATCGACATCAACAAGGCGGGAAGAAGGCAGTTAGGTCCGGTGCTCGGCCGTCAAGCCGAAGAGATTTTCGGCGCCGAACGCTGGGGCCGGATGCGTCGGGAAGAAGAGGTGAGACTTCCGCAAAAACTCACGTGCCGGGTCAAGGAGAATTTCGACGGTTGGGTCGTCGCCGTGCGCGACACGTCGTATCTCTACGACGCCCTGACAGGCGTCTATACCCGGACGGCTCTTGACGAAGAGATCAATCGATTGGAACAAGATCTTTCGAGGGCGAAACTTTTCGGCAAGAAGATGCTCGTCGACGTGATTTTCGTCGATGTCGACGGCCTTAAGCAGGTCAACGACATGTGCGGTCACGTCGAAGGAGACTCTCTCTTACGGAAGATCGCGGAGAGCGTCCAAAAAGCCGTACGCAGCCGAGATATTGTCGGACGTTACGGCGGAGACGAGTTTGTCGTCATCGTTCCCCGAACGCAACCCGGCGTCAGGGAGAAGATCGTTGCCCGGATTTATCAAAAGACGAGGGAGGTCGGCGCTTCGGTTTCGATCGGCGCGGAGACCATCGACGGAACAGGCGCGCTTGTAAGCGACGCCGTCCGGGAAGCCGATATGAAGATGTACGACGAGAAGCATTCCAAGAAGAGATAAAGAAGTTCTTTCGATCCGATTCGGATCCAGGCCGCGGAAGAGATTCCGCGGCTTTTTCATTTCCGGGCTATTCCGCTTTTGGTTTGGTCCAGGAAGCGAACTTGCATTCCGGATACCGGCTGCACCCGTAGAAAAACCTTCCTTTTTTGGTGCGCCGGCGTACCACCATGCCTTCTTTACACTCGGGGCATTTGATGTCTAGCCCCTCTTTGGTTTTGACCGTATCCGACCCCGGGATTTTTTTAGTGGTTTTGCACTCGGGATATCCGGAACAAGCGAGGAATTTGCCGAAACGGCCATATTTGACGACCATCGGCTTACCGCATTTCTCGCAGATTTCTTCCGTTGTTTCCGCGGGCTTTTGTTTTTCCACGGATTCGTATTTCTCCTCGAGGGTTTTCGAAAAGGGCTCGTAAAAATTTTTGACCACCTGCTGCCACTTGGTTTTGCCTTCGGCGACGTCGTCGAGCTCGTCTTCCATTTTGGCGGTGAATTCGATATCGACTATCTGGGGGAAATGCTCGGTGAGTACGGCATTCACCAGCTCGCCGATTTCCGTTGGTTCGAAGCGGCGATCCTGGTTTTTCGTTACGTAGTTTCTCTCTTGGATGACCGAGATGATCGGCGCGTAGGTTGAAGGCCGACCGATGCCTGCTTCTTCCAGGGTTTTGATGAGGCTCGCTTCGTTATATCTGGCCGGAGGTTCGGTGAAATGTTCCGAAGCTTCGGCTTTCTGAAGTGTTAGTTTTTTGTTTTTTTTGACGGCCGGCAGTTCTTTTTCGGTAAATTGGCTCGGCCAGATTTTTAAGAAGCCGTCGAACTTCAGGACATTGCCGCTCGAAACAAGGAGATAGTCTGGGTTGCCTTCTGATTCGGCCTCGATGTCGATCCGGCCCTGGTTGAAAATAGCCGCCGGCATCTGCGAAGCGATGAATCTTCTCCAAATCAATTCGTAAAGTTTTTGTTCGCGTCCTTCAACTTTGATTTTATCGGGAGAAAGCAGCGGATTGGTTGGCCTCACGGCTTCGTGCGCTTCTTGGGCCATCTTCGATTTGGTTTTGAAAAATCTTGGGCAGTCTGTGGCGTATTCCGCTCCGAGATTCGAGGCGAGCCATTCGGCGGCCGCGGCCACCGAATCCTTGGAGAGGTTTACCGAGTCGGTGCGCATGTAGGTGATGTATCCGTTTTCGTAAAGGGATTGGGCGAGCATCATCGTTTGTTTGGCGGACAGGTGCATTCTTTTCGAGGATTCTTGTTGGAGGGTGCTCGTGGTAAACGGAGGAAGAGGAGAGCGTTTGACGGTTTTTTCTTCGATTTTAACCACCTGGAAAGTCGAATCTTTGAGATCGGAAACGATTTCTTCAGCTTCGGATTTGCTTTCGACTCCCGGCGTCGGAACCGGCTTGCCGTCGATTTTCGCGAGGCTGGCTCGGAAATCAGGCTCGCCGTCGAAAAGAGCTTCTATAGTATAGTAGGCTTCGGACTTGAAGCCGCGGATTTCCTGTTCCCGCTCGACGATCAAGCGGACCGCCACCGATTGTACCCGGCCGGCCGAGAGATGGCTCATCACTTTTTTCCAGAGAAACGGTGAGAGTTTGTAACCGACAAGTCGGTCCAAGACGCGTCTTGCTTGCTGGCTCGCAACCAGATTCATATCAATGACGCGCGGATGTTTGAGCGCTTCCGCGATGGCGTCCTCGGTAATTTCATGGAAAACAATCCTTTCGGTCTTTTGGGGATCGAGGTTGAGGGCCGTCGCCAAATGCCAGGCAATGGCTTCTCCTTCGCGGTCCTCATCGGTCGCGAGAATGACGTTGTCGGTTTTGGAGACGAGCTTCTTGAGTTCGTTTACGTGCTTGCGGTTTTTGGTGGGGATGACGTATTGCGGTTCGAAATCGTGTTCAATATCGATGCCGAGCTTGCTTTTTGGCAGATCGCGGATATGGCCAAAAGAGGACTCCACTTTGTACTTGGAGCCCAAAAACTTTCCGATGGTTTTCGCTTTGGTGGGTGATTCGACTATAACCAGGTTCATTTCGGTATTTTACTATTGTAAGCCATTTATCGGTTTAAGGAATAGCCTTCGTCCGATTCCCGGATGATTTTTTTGAGCGTCAGCCCGGTGATGATGGCGAGTGCTCTCGACGGCTCCAGTTTAGTGGCTTCTATAATCTTGTCAATTTGGACGGCTTGGCCGAAGCTCGCGACAGCCTCCGCGACCATCGCTTCCGTTTCGTCCAAACTCGCTGTTTGTTTCGCGTCGGAACGATCGGTTTCGATGCCCAAATCCTCGAGAATATCTTCGGCTGAAGCGACGAGTCTCGCTCCGTCGCGGATCAATTTATGGGAGCCGGCATAATTCGGATGGTTGATCGGTCCGGGAACAACGAAGACTTCGCGTCCCTGTTCGGCCGCGAAATTGGCGGTGGAGAGACTGCCGGATCGGGTGGGCGCTTCCACGACCACGACCGCCCGACAAAGACCGCTTATGATGCGATTTCTTCTTAAAAAATTTTCTTTATAACCCGGCGTCCCCCCGGGATATTCGGAGATGATCGCTCCTCCGCTTTTGATGATCCTCGCCGCCAGTTGTTCGTTTTGTTTGGGATAGACGTTGTTGATGCCGGTTCCTAAAACGGCGATAGTTTTGCCTCCGGCCTCGAGACAACCCTCATGGCTCGCCGTGTCGATACCCATGGCGAGGCCGCTCACGATGGTGATGCCCGACGCGGCGAGTTCGGCGGCGATCGTCTTGGCGGTCGATCGGCCCTCGGCCGTCGCTTTCCTCGTGCCGACGACGGCGATCTTCGGGTCGTCTGTGAGGATTCCTCTCACGAACAAGTTCGGCGGAGGATCGGGAATGGCTTGTAAAAGTTTCGGGATCATTCGGGTTTATTATATAATAGTGGAAGATGTTTAAGAGTTTTAGGATGAAAATGCTCGCTTCCATCGGCGTTACCCTGGTCGTCGCCGCCGGTTTGGTGTTCGCGATTTTTTACCTGAACAAAGGAGTTGTTGCTTCGAGCGATGAAATCAACCGCATGAGGGCGGATTTTCTGTCTCGTTCCCGCGCCATCGCTTCTTTAGCCGAGCTTAAAAAGGACGCCGAGCAAGCGCGGATTTACACGGATGTTTTAAACTCCAGCCTGCCCACCAAAGAAGACTTGCCGGAATTCAATACCGAGGTTTTCGAATTGGAAAAGAAAAACAACCTGCCTTCGAGTTTTAAATTCAGCGGAGCCGAGACTGCGCTGCGACCCGGGGCGGCCGGAGAAATAGCCTTCGATTTGAATCTTAACGGACTCTACGGCGACATCATAAATTTTTTGAAAGACCTTGAGGATTCTTCCTACGTTACCGACATCAGGAATTTCGACTTGGTTGGGGGAGTTAAAGACGAGTATCGGGCAATTTTTCAAGGCGTGATTTTCTTCCATTAATCTTTCACCAATAAAATGCCGAAGCTTTCTCAAAACCAAAAAGAAATCATGCTGATCGCGATCAATGTGGTCTTGCTTATTGTCCTCCTGGCAGTGGCTTTTTGGAGCATCGGCGTCCTGGGGAAGTCGTTTATCCGGGCCTTCGAGGCGCCGGCTACCGTCGGCGGCACTGGCATCTCCTTCGACTTTGCCGGTTTCCGGGCTCTAAATTTACAAATCCGATAAAAAATAGTAGTATATTTCTACCGGTAAGGGCGCATAGTTCAGTGGTAGAACGCTGTCCTGATAAGACAGAGGTCCTTGGTCCGATTCCAAGTACGCCCACATGTGGCGGCGACGCCGCATAAAAGGGCGGTTAGCTCAGTTGGTTAGAGCGTCACATTGACATTGTGAAGGTCACTGGTTCGAATCCAGTATCGCCCACATTAATTTGCGTCTCAATGATCCAGGCCATTCCGGTGATTTACGAGGATAGAAATCTTTTGGTGGTCGACAAGCCCGCCGGAATTTTGATGCATAAGACGTCGGTCAAGGAGGGCGAGGAGACTCTGGCCGATTGGCTGACCGCGAACCATCCGGAAGTCAAAACCGTTGGCGATGATCCGAAGACCAGACCGGGCATCGTCCACCGGCTTGATAAAGAGACTTCGGGCGTCGTCGTTATCGCCAAGGATCAGCAAACTTTCGAATATCTTAAGAGTCTTTTTCAGAATCACGGAGTCCGAAAAACTTATCTCGCGCTTGTTTATGGCGCCGTCGAGCCGAGAGAGGGGATCATTGAAAAACCGATTGGTTTGAAATCGGGGACGGTGAGGCGGACGGTTCACGGCGGGAAAATGGTAAAAGAGGCGGCGACCGAATACAAAGTTTTAAAAGACTACGACGGGTTTTCTTTGGTCGAAGCGCGGCCCAAGACCGGTCGGACTCATCAGATCAGAGTGCATTTTGCCTCGATCAACCATCCGGTTGTGGGAGATGCGCTCTACGGCGGTAAAAAGGCCAAGGCGAATTCGTTGGGGCTCAATCGGCAATTTCTTCACGCTTCTTCAATCGAGTTTATCGGGCCGGATAAAACCCGTTTCAGATTCGAATCCAAACTTCCCGTTGATTTGACAAAGGCCCTGAAATCCATTTAAATAGCTCTGTGATTAACGAGGAATACAAGGGCAAAATCAAGACCGGAGCCAGAGTCAAAGTCTGGGAAACTTTTAAGGACGGGGACAAAGAGCGTCAGAGCGCTTTCGAGGGCGTGGTTATCAGCCGCAAGCACGGTTCTGAGATCGGCGCCACCTTTACCGTGAGAGGAAGACTCGGAGATTACGCCCTGGAGAAAATCTATCCGATTAATTCTCCGCTCGTGAGCAAAGTGGAGGTGTTGAACACTCCGAAGAAAGTCAAAAAATCCAAACTTTATTTCGTCCGCAAACTTTCGGTCAAAAAGACCAGAGAAAAAATCGGACAGGGTATCTAAAAATCAAATTCTCCCGCCTCGATCGGCGGGAGAATTGTTTCTTGAAGTATTGCCTTCCTTTCTCTATAATGGGTTTTAGTTTGCCCAGGTGGCGGAATCGGTATACGCGTACGTTTGAGGGGCGTATGGAGCAATCCTTGAGGGTTCGAGTCCCTCCCTGGGCACAAATAAAAGACCATTCTTAAATGATTTTTTATTTGCATTGGGGAAACGCGAGTCAAGGAGGGTATCAGGGATCTTGTCTCCTGTGGAAGAAATATCAAAACTGACTTGAACTACGTTCCAATTTTGGAGCAAGAAAAATTTTTAATCATTTTATTATGGCAAGGGAATATTTTAAATTTATATCCGCCGTTCATCTTTTTTTTGTCAGGGATGAAAAAATATTGCTGTTGCGAAGGTTCAATACCGGATATGAGGATGGGAATTATAGTGTCCCCGCCGGCCACATTGACGGCGAGGAAAAAGCTACTAAAGCAATGATTAGAGAATCGATGGAAGAAACTGCAATAGCCGTTAAGGAGGATCAACTTAAAATGGTTCATGTAATGCATAGAAAATCTATCGATGAAAGAATTGATTTTTTCTTTGAGGCAACGCAGTGGAAAGGTGAACCAAAAATCATGGAAAATAATAAATGCGATGATCTGAGATGGTTTCCAATTAACGAGTTGCCTAAAAATATGGTTCCCTACGTTAGAGCAGGAATAGAGAATTATAAAAACAAAGTTTTGTTTTCTGAATTTGGCTGGAACTAATATAATTACTTTTGAAGATTCCAAAAACTAGATATTCGCGTTGGCAAAATTATTGAAGTTTAGAAATTGCCAAACGCAAAATACACCACGCACAAACTCATTATTGATTTTGGCTAAAGTAAGTTCGTACAGAGGTGTATAATCCCACATAATAAAATCCCCTTGCGGGGATTTTATTATGTCTTATGGAGGATGTCCTCGTCCGGAAGGAATCGGAGTTTGTCATCTGAAGTTTTCCACAGGACACGATTTTGGCGGATAAATAAAGGCGAAATCGGATTGAATCTGGCTGTTGACGCGGCTGGATAATGATACATAATTAATTTGTGGGGACATCGAGGCGACATCACCTCTCCTTCCCACCGAGCCAGTCTCGCTTCCGGTCTTTCAATTCACGTCAGGAGGAGGCCACTTCCTTTCTATCCGCTTCGATCCGTTTTTTCACACGTGGTCCCCATAGGAAAAGAGCTTCCTCCTCACTACATATCGTTAGAAACTCGCCCGCGCGAGTTTTTTTGTTTTTCCGGCTGGCGTACAAAAAGCAAAACCCCGCCTGGCGGCGGGGTTTATCAGCAATATTAAATTTGTTTTAGAGGATTTCGATCCTACTCTGTTTGACTCCAAACTTTAAAGCCTCTTCTCTTGTTTTAAACCAAATATCCATTTTGCCGTTGTGTTTCGGAGCCATCCTATCCTGGACTTCGAAGACTTTATCTCCGAAGATTTCCGGGATGCGGATTTTGGTTCCGAATGGTAACCAGTTCGCAGCAACAATGCCGTCTCCCACGAATTTTCCCGACGCGGTGATAAACGGAGTATCATCGGTCTGGTCTTCAGTGCTGGAATATCCGGTGATTGTCGTTACGATCGACCTAGTCGAAGCAGGCTCATTTGAAGCTAAGAGCGAATCGCCTCCGAGAACGACGTACGGATGATCTGGAATATTAGGAGCAGTGTTCGCCACGGCGTCACTCGGACGGCCAGGGGCGGACGCAACCAGACTCATCAGCATCGTTCCCAACAGGATAGATTTACCCATTGCTGTAATAAAAAACCCCCTCACAGGGGCGATTTATTACATTATCAGTCTAACCGATCGGGCCGGATTTGTCAAGATAGGCTTAAAACTGCGTAAAATCTCGCTAAATCCGGGGTTTCCCGGTCAAAGCCCGAGGCTCTATAATAGATTTGTGGTTGAATATTTGACCGAAGCTATTGTCCTCGACAAGCGTCCAGATAAGAATTTGGATGTTGTTTTGACGATTTTTAGCCGCGATCTGGGCAAGGTTTACGGAAAAGCGACAAGCAGCCGCAAAATCACCTCGAGATTGGCGAGCCATCTCGAACCGGGCACATTGGCCAAAGTAAGGCTCGCGAGGAGGGGTGTGGGCGATAACTTCCGGATAATCGAAGCTTTGACCGAGGCCAGGCGGGCTGATCCGGAAACGGCCCGTTTTTTGATGTTTCTTGATAAGATGGCGCCGATCGGTTAGACTGATAATGTAATAA
>JAMCQZ010000009.1 GCA_023380305.1 Patescibacteria group bacterium | reverse complement strand
CCAAAACTCCTCCTCCCGCTACTATTCCTATCTCACCGGAGGTTCCTACGAGGTTCTCTCCCTCCTCGAATCCGAGAAATACCTCAAATCCTCCGCTTCCAAGGACAAAGGATCTGATCCCGGAAGACTGGAGCTCGGAACAGACCTTTCTCTATGGAAGACTCCTTCGGGCGCGGTTGCCCATTGGGCTTTTGAAGAAGGAAGTGGTTCTCAAGTCAAAGACGATTCGGGAAGATCCAATAATATAACTTGGTATGGAACGGGTGTGCATTACGCGATTGGTAAGGTTGGCGCGTACGCCGGACAATTTAATGGTACAGACGATCACGCGGAAGCATTGCCTGTCAGCGATTTTGATTTTCGCAATCAATCTTTCAGCATAACGGCCTGGGTTAAGCCGGGAGACCCGTTGGGCGGGAGATTTTTAAATGAATATGCGTCGTTGACGCTTGACGGCGCCGGTGCTTGGGTGTCCGCGAGCGGCGGCGGTCCTGGAGTCGCGTGGACGAGCTGCGGCGGGTTGAATACGGCCACGTGGACACATGTTGCTTTTGTTTTTGATAACTCTGTCCCGAAGATCACTTTGTACAAGAATGGTGAATTTTGCGTGGATAATACTGGTAGCGGGACGATGGATAGATATTACAGCAGCATTTGGTTGGGTTCTGGTGCAGCTGACTGGAACCAAATTTATAAAGGTTTGATTGACGATGTATATGTATATAGGCGAAATCTCAACGCGACCGAAATGAAAGCCCTATATAAATCGAGCCGATAAGTAGTCTTCACTTTTTTTAAAAAATTTGGCACTATAAGAGCACTGCTCCTATCGTCTAGTGGCCCAGGACATTAGGTTCTCATCCTAAAAACCCGAGTTCGATTCTCGGTGGGAGCGCAATATAAAACCCCTCTTGAGGAGGGGTTTTATATTGCCCTCTATCGGGATAGAGAACAAAAGAAGGGGTCGGGGAGTTTACTCTCCGTAGCGGAATTACTCAAACCGAGGGGTGTGAGACGCAGCCCGGTATTGCTTTCGATGTATATTATATATAATTCCAGAAGCAATACCGCTGGCGAGTATGTGAGATCTCGGTGGGAGCGCAATAAAAAGACCCCTCGAAAGAGGGTCTTTTATTTTATTCTCGTCGGGATTTTTATTCGTATCTCAAAGCCTCGATCGGGTTCTTGGTCGCGGCTTGTCTTGCCGGATAAATGCCAAAGACCAGGCCGACGCCGGCGGCGACGATAAATCCGGCGAGGGCGCCGCTTAACGGAAAGCTGAATGTCCAGCCGGCGGCCACGGTCTTGCTCAAAATTATGGTGAGGAGAAAGGCCAGGCCGGTTCCGAAAATAATTCCGATAAGGCCGCCGACGGCAGTCAGAATGACGGCTTCGAAAAGAAATTGCGTCAGGATGTCTTTTTCGGTCGCGCCGACCGCCTTGCGAAGTCCGATCTCCCGGGTGCGTTCGGTAACCGAAACAAGCATGATATTCATGATGCCGATGCCGCCGACGACGAGCGACACGGCGGCGACGGCGAGAAGAAGCGCGGTCAGCACTCCGGTAATGGTTTTGACGGTCGAAACGGCATCGGCCTGGGTCATAATCCTAAAATCGTCCATTTCCGGATCGGTGATGTCGTGGAGATCACGCAGGGTTCTTTTGGCGTCTTCGACCACCTGCGGAACTTCTTCTTCGGAAGCCGCCCTGATGCTGATGTTGTGAAAAGCGTGGGAACTCAAAAGATAGGTGAGGGCGGTCGTATAGGGAATAATGGCTGCTTCGTCCATATAGAGGCTCAAAGCTTGGCCTTTTTGGCTTAAGACTCCGACGACGCGGAAGTTCCGGTCCCGGATTTTCACTTTTTCCCCGATGGCGTCGGAGTCGCCGAAAAGCTTGCGTTTGGTTTCTTGGCCGAGGACGACAACGCTCGCTTTGGAGACGACATCGTCTTCGGTGAAAAAATTGCCTTCGCCCATGGTTAAAGTCAAGACGTCGATCATGCCCGGAGCGCTGCCGTAGATGGCGGTGTTGGTTGTCTTACCGAGATACTGGATGTCTCCGGGAACGATGGCGAAGGGCGTTACTTCGATCGCGCCGGGAACGTTATTCCTGTTTTTCAAAGCCTGGAGTTCCCGTTCTTTCAGGGCGTCGGAAAAAATAGTGGTGATATCCGACAAACCTTTCGGTTCCCGGCCGCCCTCGATGGAAACGATGGTGGCTCCCATGGCTTTGACCTGGCTCAAAATAAGGTTCTGCGCTCCTTGGCCGACGGCCGCGATGATGATGATGGCGGCGATGCCGATGACGATTCCTAAGATCGTCAAAGCCGAGCGCGATTTGTTCGTTCTCAACCCCACCAGGCTTATTTTGGCGGCGCTTTTGAGATTCATCTATTTGGCGAATTGATGGTCCTTGGCGACCCGATGATTTTTTCCGACCCCGATGTCGCTTTCTATCCGGCCGTCCTTGATGTGGATGATCCGCCGGGCGTGTTCCGCGGTCGTTGTTTCATGAGTGATCAAAATGATCGTCCGACCCTCTTCATCGTTTAACCTCTGGAGGATCTCCATGACGATTTCGCCGGATTTGGAATCAAGGTTTCCGGTCGGCTCGTCCGCAAAAATAACCGTAGGATTGTTGACCAGGGCGCGAGCGATGGCCGCCCGCTGTTTTTCCCCTCCGGAGAGCTGACTTGTCTCATGGTCTATCCTCGCGGTAAGGTTGACGTCCTCTATGGCGTGCTTTGCAAGCTTGTCCCAATCGGTTTCTTTCTCTTTTGAATAAATCAATGGAAGTTTTACGTTGTCGAGGACGGTGGTGCGGGGCAGGAGATTGAAAGCCTGGAAAATGAATCCCATTTTCTGATTGCGGATCCGGGCGACGGCCGCCGGAGAATAATGGCCGATGGTTTTGCCTTCAAAAAGGTATTTTCCGCTCGTTTCCGTGTCCAAAAAACCGAGGATGTGGAGCAAGGTGGATTTTCCCGATCCGGAAGGCCCCATGATGGCCACGAATTCCCCCTGCTCGATTTTCAAAGATATGCCGTCAAGAGCGACGGTCTCGGTTTCGCCCTCTTTGTAGGTCTTTCTCAAATTGACAGCTTCGATGAGAGGCATCGGCTTATTGTTTTTCCGAAACGATCACCCGGTCGCCGTCTTTAAGCCCTTCGATGATTTCAATATAGCCGTCCGAACCGCGGATGCCTGTTATAACCAATGTTTCGATCGGATCGCCGTTTGTCAGAATTCTGACGATTTTACGGTTTTCCCGCGTGATTACCGCCCTTTGGGGGACGACCAGGACGCCGGGCTTGTTCTCGGTAATGATATCGATATTGGCGGTCATGCCCGATTTGACGCGGTCGTCTTTATCCACGAATTTAAGGATCGTCTTGTAGGTGGGCACGCCGTCGATCACGATTTCCGCCGGATCGATGCTCACGACGATGGCGCGGAAAACAACGTCGTTGCCGTAAGCGTCCAGGGTAATTTCCGCTTCGTCGTTTAGCTGCACCTTGGCGATATCCGCTTCCGGAATGTTGGCTTCGATTTCAAAATCGGCGTCGGAGATGACGGCGGCGACCGTTGCGCCGGCGGAGACGAATTCGCCGACTTTGGCTTCCTGTTTGGTAACGATGCCGTCGATCGGCGACCGGAGATCGGCTTTCGCAAGTTGGCTTAGAATTTTCGCGAGATTGGCCTTGGCTTGGTCGAGTTTTGCCCGTTCGGCGGCTATTTCTTCGGCTGTCGATCCGGCCATCATCAGAGTCAAGTTGCGGCTCGCCACTTCCTTCGCCGAAACAGCGGCGGCATAACCGGCGGTAGCCGTGTCAAAACCGGCGAGGCTGGTGTTGATGGCCGTCTGGCCGGCGGAAAGATAAGCGCGCCAGGAATCGACGGTTGTTTTCGATGGGTAGACTTCCGGACTGAAGGTATTTAAGAGATTCGAGAGGTTGGTGATGAGCTGGGTCGCGAGTCGGAACGCGTCCTTGGATTCGTTTATGTAAGAATCGAGGTCGCTTGCGTTGTTTACGTTGTTCAAAGATGATCTCCAGGCGATCAGATCGCTATTCAATTCGTTTCTTTCGGATTCGACGCTGGTGCGGAGATTGGTTTCGCCGTCGGAAAAATTGAGTTTGAAAGTCGGGGAGACGCCTTCCTGGGCCGCGAACATGAAATCGATTTTATTCTTGGCGACGTCGTAGATGGTGGAGTAGCTTGATTCAAAACTGCTTACGAGGGCCGAACGGGCTTCGGCGAGGTCTGCTTGGCTGCTTTGGAGTTTGGCCGTTTCGATAGCCAGTTCTTCCGGCCGGCTGCCGGAAAGCGCGGTTGAAAGATTGGCCTCGGCGATTTTAACCGCCGCCTCGGCCTGGTCGCGGTCGGCCAGAAGCTCGGCATTATCCAAAGAAACGAGTATGGCTCCGGATTTTACCCGGTCGCCGATGTCCGCCAAAACCCGCCGCACTTTTCCGGATTTTTCAAAAGCAAGGTTGACGCTCGAAGCTGGTTTGACAGAGCCGGTAACGCTCACTTCTTGGACGATGGTCGCTTTTTTCGCCACAGTCAGATCGTATCGGGATTCTTTGCTGTAAAACAGGCGACCGGCAGCGAAAAAGACAGCCGCGGCGGCAAGGACAATAAAGAGGGCTTTAACTTTAGCCGACTTGCTAAATAGTTCGAAAAATTTCAAAGAATACTTTTTTGCCATCAGCTCTTTTATTATAGCGTATTATACCCCAATTGGTCGTGTGTTATAATGGAGTCATGGACAAAAGAAAAGTTTTGCTTTTGATTTTGTTGATTATCGCGGTGGCCGCCGCGGCCGGCTACTTTGTCTGGGATTTCTTGAAAAACAAATCCGGGACGTGCCTTGTCCTGCCTCAAGCGTATTGCGATGCGGCCAAAGAGACTTATGTTTCCGGACAATTCATCGGCATAACAGCCAACCTGCGTCCGGGCGTCAAGGTTTACGCTCCTTTCGACGGAACGCTCAAATATTCCGGTAAAACTTCGATGAACGGCGTAGAAACGGGGATTTGGACAATAGAAAACAATCCGTCGGGATCATTAGACGTGCAAAGCACAGCCGCGGTTTTTTTGGCGAACCTGACGAGGAAGCTCGACCAGGGGAAAACCGTGAGCGTGAAAAAAGGAGAACTTTTAGGAAGATCGATCGGCTCCATAGCCGCGGTTGACAGCTATAATTTTCTGGCCGATTTCAAGCGCTACAACCCGATGGTGGGTTATTCTCTGACCGACGCCGACTTGCTCCGGCAATTTTTCCCGGCGAAATAGAATTTATGGGTTTTAAGGAGACCATTTTGAAGGATTGGAAATTATTTAAACCGGTCGCTTGCGTGGACGCGGCGGCTTTGATGGTCATTTTCGCCGCTCTGGTTTTGAACGCCGTCGGCCCGACGGGGAATTTTGTCGTGGTGGCTGGGATGATCGGCAACAAACTGACGACTTTCAAAATCATCGCTGCGGCCCTTACAGCCGTCTGCATCAACTCCTGGCTGTCCCTGGCGGTTTTTAAAAAGGAAAGGATGCTTTCCTGGTTTTTGGCGCTTTCCGGATTCGCTGTAGCGAGCCTTACTCTCATCAAGGTTGCATCGGTCGTTTATTTCTGGTAGTATTTTCCCTATGTTATCAGTCATCGAAACCGGCGGAAAGCAGTATACAGTTTCCTCGGGAGACAAAATAAAGATAGAAAAATTGAAAGCCGAACCCGGAGAAGAGGTTGTTTTTGACAAAGTTTTGCTCCAGGAGAAAGATGGCAAAGTGGAAGTCGGCCGGCCCTATGTCCAGGGCGCTTCGGTTAAAGCTAAGGTAGAGAAGCAGGCGCGGGACAAGAAAAAAATAGTTTTTCATTATCACGCCAAGACCCGTTACGATAAAAAGAAAGGACACCGCCAGCATTTCACCGAAGTTGTTATCGGTTAAACGAATAAAAAATCCGCCTCGATGGCGGATTTTTGGTGTCGGTTTCAGCTCCGGCGTTCGATGGCCGCCGTCAGGGTTTCTTCGTCGGCGAATTCGATTTCACCGCCTGTGGGGATGCCGCGTCCGAGCCGGCTGATTTTCTGGGTCAGCGGCCGGAGCTCCTTGGCGACTATCTGGCTATTGATGTCTCCGTAGGTCGTCGGGTTGAAGGCGATGATGATTTCTTTGGTTTGTCCCCCGAGATCCCTCGCGATGTGGTCTTTCAAAACCTCGATGCGGTTTTTCTGGCCGGCGTCGAGAACGCCGGTTTTCTTAAGGTCGCCGAGGATCAGATAAACACCGTTGAATTTTTTGGTGTTTTCCATCGACATCAAATCGGTTTCTTTCTCGACGATGGCGATTACTTCCCGATCCCTTTTGGGATCGTCGCAGATGTCGCAGAGGCCGTTCGGGTTTGCCGTGATGTTGAAGCAGTTTTTGCAAAGGGTGATGTCTTGAAGCGAGGCCACGGCTTTGGCCACCTGCTCGTTGAATCCTTTGCCGCGATTCACGAAATAGAAGGCCAGACGGATAGCCTGCCTCGGACCGATGCCCGGAAGTTCGGAGACGACGTCCACGAACTGCCTAATTAATTCCGGGATTGTCATGGAAGGTGTCGATGTTTTCAAAGCTGACCAGGTTTTTGTTGAATTTTAATTTGACGGTGCCGATCGGTCCGTTTCTATGTTTGGCGATGATGATTTCGGTTTCGCCGTCCTCGTTCGGATCGATCGCGCGGGGATCTTTTTGCCTCCAGATCGGATTGATGAAAATGACGACGTCGGCGTCCTGCTCGATGGACCCGGAATCGCGGAGATCGGAAAGACGGGGCGCCTTGTTGTCCCGCTGATCGACAGCCCTGGAAAGCTGGGAAATGGCGATGACCGGAACGTTCAGCTCTCTGGCCAGGGCTTTGAGCCCGCGGGAGACTTCGGTAACCTGTTGGACGGCGCTGTCGTAATTTTTGCGCGGCTGGATGAGCTGGAGATAATCGACGATGATGAGGCTCAGGTTTTTGGCCTCGGCCTGGAGCCGGCGCGCCATCCGCCGGAGTTCGATGATGTTCGGGGAGGGGGTGTCTTCTATATATATCGGCGCCCGTGAGAGTCGGTCGAGCGCGGCTTGGATCATATCGTATTCGGTCGGATCGGTTTTGCCGATGCGGCCGGTGCGCAATTTCCAGAGATCAACCCGGGCTTCGGTGGCGATCAAGCGGTCGACAACCTGTTCGCGGGACATTTCGAGGGAGAAGATGCCGACGGGAAGATTGGCTTTAGACGCCACGTAGCGGCCGATGTCCAGGGCAAAAGAGGTTTTACCGAAAGACGGCCGCGCGCCGACGATGATGAGATCGGACTTTTGAAGGCCGGAGAGCATGTTGTCGAGGGCGGCGAATCCGGTGGGAACGCCTCTCAATTTACCGTCGCCCTGTTCGAGCTCGGCGATGCGTTCGTAGGCGTTTCGGAGCTCTTCTTTGATGGGAACGAAATTTCTCGAGACCGAGGCTTTGGAGATTGAAAATATCCTTTGTTCTACTCCGTCGAGAAGTATGTCGAGATCGTCGGCGCTTCCCAGGGCGTTCTCGGTGATTTCCTGGGAGGCGTTGATGAGATCTCGGAGGATCTTCTTTTCCTTGACGATTTTGGCGTAATGACTGACGTGAGCCGAAGAGGGGACGGAATTGACGAGCTCGGCGAGATAACCGGACCCGCCGACCTGTTGGATAAGGTTTGTCTTTTTAAGCTCGGAAGTGACGCTCAAAATGTCGATCGGTTCTCCTTTTTCCCAGAGCTTGAAGCAGGCGCGGTAGATGTCGGCGTTCGCTTTTTTATAAAAGTCGTTCGCGTCGACGACGTCGGCGATGTTCGCCAAAGCCTCTTTGTCTATAAGGATCGCTCCGAGCACCGATTGTTCGGCGTCCAAATCCTGCGGCGGCAATTTCAGTTCTTTTGAATCCATGAACTTCGGTCGAAGCGCGGAATGGTTATTTTTTGGTGATGATCGGACCCTCTTCCGTGTCTTCCAGCTTATATCCTAACGCTTCTATTTTGTTCCTCAAAACGTCGGATTGAATAAACTGTTGATGAGCTCTTAATAACTCCCGTTTTTTGACGATAGCCTTTATTTTCCGCGGGATAACCGGCTTTTTGATGTTTGCGAGCCCCAAGCCGAAGATTTTGTCGAAATCGAGCAAAAGCCGGAGTTTCCGTTTCGAATTCAAGTTTTTTTCCTTGACCGCCTGCCAGGCGATGCCTAGGGCCTCGGGAACGTTCAAATCGTTTTCGACGGCCTCCTTGAAGCTTTTAACAAGTTTTGTCTCTGTCTCCGAAGGATGCCGTGGAGCTTTGGCCGAAGACATCCGTAATTTGGCGATTTCGAAACGGAGGTTATTTAGGGCGTTTTGGCTTGCCTCGAGCGCTTCCCAAGTGAAGTTCATCTTGGAGCGGTAGTGGTTTGTCAGGGTCGCGTAGCGGAAAGCGAGCGGATCAAAACCGCGGTTTTTGATGTCCCGGAGAGTGTAGAAATTATTCAGGGATTTCGACATTTTCTGGCCGTCGACCATCAGATGCTCGGAATGCATCCAATAATTGACGAACGTTTTTCCAGTCGCTGCTTCGGACTGGGCGATCTCGTTTTCGTGATGGGGGAAGATGTTGTCCACGCCGCCGGTGTGGATGTCGAAATGGGACCCCAGATAGTGCATGCTCATGGCCGAGCATTCGATGTGCCAACCCGGACGGCCGAGGCCGAACCGCGAAGGCCAAGAAGGCTCCCCGGGCTTCATCGCTTTCCAAAGTACGAAGTCTCGGGCTTCTTCCTTGTTGTATTCGTCGGCTTCGATGCGACTGCCGGCTTGGAGGGCGACTTTGTCGAGATCGGCCAGCTTTCCGTAATCCGGAAACTTGGCGATTTCGAAATAAACCGATTTGTCCTTGCCCTGGTAGGCGAATCCTTTTGCCATAAGGCTGGCCACGAGCCGGAGCATGTCTTTGACGTGCCTGGTGGCCCGGGGATAGACAGCTGCTTTTTCGATGTTCAAGTCCTTGAGATCTTCTAAAAAAGCTTTGGTGTAGGGAACGGTTATTTCCGCGATGATTTTCGATTCCTCGACGGCTTTTTTGATGATTTTGTCGTCGACGTCGGTGATATTCATCACTTGTTTCACTTTAAACCCGCCCCATTCGAGTGTGCGGCGCAGGAGATCCTCAAAAATATAGGTGCGGAGGTTGCCGATGTGGCTGAAATTGTAGACGGTCGGGCCGCAGGTGTAGAGTCCGACAAAGCCTTTCTTGATGGGTTTAAACTCTTCGATCCGGCGGCGAAGAGTGTTGAAGATTTTCATTATGGTTTCATTATAACAGCTCCGGTTCGCAACGGCGAAAAACGGGTTGACAAGGGAAGCTTTTTATTTACAATGAGCTTGAAAATATGGATAACGAGAACGAATTTAAGATCAATCCGGTCGAAACGAGCGCGGAAGAAAAGGCGGACGCGGAATCCTTGAAATCCGAGCTGCAAAAAATCGAAAAAGAGAAAGAAGAATATTTGGACGGCTGGAAAAGGGCCAAGGCCGAACTTATCAATTACAAAAAAGAAGAAGCCGAACGCCTGCAGGAGCTGGCCAGATTCGGCAATTCGGACTTGATCAGGGATCTTCTGATCGTGCTCGACAGTTTCGATCTGGGACTCGCGACTCTGGACGAGACGAGCCCGGCCATGAAGGGTTTTTATATGATCAGAAGCCAATTCGAGGACGTTCTGAAAAAACGGGGCTTGGAGCGGGTGGCGATTTCCGCCGGCCAGATGTTCGACCCGATGATCCACGACGCCGCTGTCGTCGTCGAATCGGACTTACCCGAGGGCACGATCATCGAGGAAGTGGAAAGGGGTTATCTTTTGAACGGCAGATTGCTCCGGCCGGCCCGGGTGAAGGTGGCGCGCAAGAAGGCCGAGCCGCAGGAAGAAAATCAATCTTGATTTTTTGAAAGAAAAGGATTAATTAAGTAAAAAAATATTTAACAATCATGGCAAAAATCATAGGCATAGATCTCGGAACAACCAACTCGGCGATGGCTTACGTCAATTCCGCCGGAGAAGGACAAATCATCGAAAACAGCGAAGGCAACCGGACGACGCCTTCCATCGTCGCTTTGAGCAAGACGGCCGAGCGCCTGGTCGGCATTTTGGCGAAAAGGCAGTCCATCACCAATCCCAAAAACACCGTCTATTCGGTGAAAAGGCTGATCGGCAGAAAGTGGAGCGATCCGGAAGTGGAGCGCGACAAAAAATGGCTTTCTTACGATATCCGCGAATCGACCAGCGGAGGAGTGGAAATAAAGATGGGCGAGAAGTGGTACGCGCCTGAGGAGGTCTCGGCTATGGTGCTTTCCAAATTGAAAGCCGACGCCGAAATGAGGATCGGGGAGAAAATCGAAGAAGCGGTCATCACCGTTCCGGCTTATTTCGATGATTCGCAAAGACAGGCGACCAAGAACGCCGGAGAAATCGCCGGATTCAAAGTGAGGCGCATCATCAACGAGCCGACCGCGGCCGCTTTGGCCTACGGCATGGACAAGGAGAAGAACGAAAAGATCGTCGTTTACGATTTCGGCGGAGGTACCTTCGACGTCTCGGTTCTCGAAATCGGCGAGGATACTGTCGAGGTCAAGGCGACCGGCGGGGATACCCACTTGGGCGGAGACGACTTCGATAAACGGATCAACGAGTATTTGACGGCCGAATACAAAAAGCAGGAGGGTATCGATATTTCGAACGACCCGCTCGCTCTGCAAAGGTTGAAAGAAGCGGCCGAGCGCGCCAAACACGAGCTTTCGACCGCGGTGGAAACGGAGATCAACCTGCCCTACATCACTTCGGACGCTTCCGGACCGAAACATATGCTTCTCAAACTGACGCGCGCCAAATTGGAGGAACTGGTGCAGGATTATATTGATCGTTCGATAGAGCTTACCCGCAAAACCGTCGATGAGTCTGGATTCAAACTCGGGGAAATCGACCAAGTGCTTCTGGTCGGCGGACAGACACGGATGCCGAAGATGCAGGAGGCGGTCAAGGCGCTTTTCGGAAAAGAACCGCATCGCGGCATCAATCCCGACGAAGTGGTGGCTTTGGGAGCGGCCGTCCAGGGAGGCATATTGCAGGGAGACATCAAAGACATTCTTTTGCTCGACGTGACCCCGCTCACTTTGAGCATCGAAACAATGGGGGGAGTGGCGACGCCGATGATTCAAAAAAACACCACCGTGCCGACGGCAAAAACGCAGATCTTCTCCACCGCTTCCGACAACCAGACGTCGGTCGAGGTGCACGTCGTTCAGGGCGAGCGGCCGATGGCGGGAGACAATAAAACTCTGGCCACTTTCATCTTGGACGGGTTGCCTCCGGCGCCGCGCGGCGTTCCGCAAATCGAGGTTACCTTCGATATCGACGCAAACGGCATCTTGAGCGTGAAGGCCATTGATAAAGCGACCGGAAAAACCCAGAGCGTCCGGGTGGAAGCGAAGACTTCCTTAAGTAAGGAGGAAATCGAAAAATTAAAAATGGAGGCCGAGCAGTACGCCGAAGTCGATAGAAAGAAGAGGGAAACGGCCGAGGCGAAAAACCAAGCCGAAGTTTTGATTTTCACGGCGGAAAAAGCCTTGAAGGACAACGCCGATAAAGTCGCCGAGGATTTGAAGAAGGAGATTAATGATAAAATCGGAGCTTTGCGCCAGGCGAATCAGGGCGAGGATGCGGAGACAATCAGGCGGTCAGCCGACGAGCTTTCCCAATCGCTTCAAAAAATAGGATCCTCGTTGTATAATAAGGGAGATGATCGGAACACAGGAGAATCTCCCGCCAATCAATAACGAACCGGAGGTCGATTATTCGATTCCGAAATTGCTGATAGTTCTTCTTGTCGGCTGCGTCATCGCGGCCGGCCTCGGGTTTTCGTTCGCTTTCGGGGGAATTTTGAAGATCAGCCTTTGGAGCGCCGGGCTTCTGGTGTTTTTGGGCCTTCAAAGCCTTTTTGTTAAGGATCTCGGACGGATCGCCCTTTTTCTCTTTTTAGAGACAGCGGCCATGTCAGGCGCGGTCTTCTATTGGAACGCCGCCGTGCCCATAAAGATTTTCGGCATCGGCGTCGGCGTTTTTTATCTGCTCGCTTTCTTAGCGAGTCGGGGCGGACGCGCCGAATCCGAATCGTCTTTGAAGGTGAATTTCTTTCGTATCGCGAGGTCGGTTATTTCCGGCAGCCTGGCGGGATTGTTGGTGCTCGAGGGTATACTGCTCAGCTTCGCCATCAACCCGACAAGCAAGGAATGGATTTCTCAAAAATCGTTTGAAGACAACTTCAGTCGTCCGCTCGCGGCGCTCGTCAAACCGTTTATTCCGGGTCTCGATGTTAAAATGGATCTCGGGGATTTTTTGAACGTCTTTGCCGAACAGAACGCCGCCAAGATAGCGATCGGCGGAGTGAATTTTAATGATCTTCCGGCGGCCAGCCAGAAGCAGTACCTGCAAACGGTGACGGCCGAGCTCAAAAAGACGGCCGAGGGGCTGGCCGGGGTAAAACTCGATTCGAACGCTAGCGTTTCGGATAATTTGTACAACGCGATCAAGGGAAAACTCAGCAGGTTCATCCAGGCGATGCCGTCATGGTTTTTCACGGGAGGCGTGGTCGCGTTTTTATTCGTGACGGTCGAAAGCTTCGCCTGGTTTTTCAACTGGGTCATTTCCGTGGTCGCCTGGCTTATCTACGAGATGCTTGTTTTCTTCGGTTTCGCCCGCATCGGTTTGGAAAATCGGAGCCGCGAGACCGTCATCCTGCGATAACGGAGTTTACAAAAATCATTTTTGGATTTAATTTGTCTGCGAAGCAGATTTTTTAATCAACCGATGGACGATTATTACAAAATCCTGGGATTGAATCGCGACGCTTCCGAAGAGGAAATCAAGACGGCTTACCGCAAGCTGGCCCACAAATATCATCCCGACAAGGCTGGCGGAGACGAGCAGCGATTCAAAAAAATCAACGAAGCCTACCAGGTGCTTTCGAACAAGGAAAAGCGGCAGCAGTACGATCGTTTCGGCCGCGTTTTCGAGGGCGGAGCCGGCCAGGCCGGTGGCAACCCCTTCCAGGGGTTTAACGGTTTCAATTGGAACGTCGATTTCAACGGAGCGGACTTTGGCGACCTCGGGGGGATCGGCGACATTTTCGAAACATTTTTCGGTGGCCGGCAGAACGCTTATTCCGGCCGACGCAAAGGAGCTGATCTGGAGATGGTCCAGGAAATCAGCCTGGAAGAGGCGGCTTCCGGAAAAAAAGTGGAATTTACCTATGGCACCTTGGTGGAATGCGAAAAATGCAAGGGCAAGGGTTATGACCCGGCAAAAGGCGTTTCCAAATGCGGCGCCTGCGGCGGAAGCGGCCGGGTGAAAAACATCAAAAACACCATTTTGGGAAGTTTTTACCAGGAGTCGGCTTGTCCGGAGTGCCGCGGCAAGGGCGAAATACCCAAGGAGCGCTGTTCCGTTTGCAAGGGAGCAGGCGCGGTCCGCGGTCAGAGGAAAGCGTCCGTTGATATCAAGCCGGGAGTGGAAAACGGCCAAATTATCAAGGTGAGCGCCATGGGCGAAGCCCTGGCCGACGCCCAGGCTGGAGATCTGTACGTGCGGATCATCGTGAAGCCGCATCCGGTGTTCGAACGGCGTGGAAACGATCTGGTGATGAAAAAAACGGTCGGGTTCAAAGATATTCTCCTCGGCAGGAAAGTGGAGATTACGACTTTGTCCGGCAAAAAAATAGAAGTGGCCGTTCCCGCGGGGTTCAATCTTCGCGAAGATCTTCGCGTCCCAGGCGAGGGTATGAATCGGCAGGGGGATCTTTACATCAGGCTCGATGTAAAAACGCCGAAAAAGATCGGTCCGCAGCTGAAGAAATTACTTGAAGAATCGGACGGCGAGTGGTAATATCTTTTTGTTTCCCCCTGTAACTCAATGGTAGAGTAGTTGCCTTTTAAGCAAAAAGTTGAAGGTTCGAGTCCTTCCGGGGGGACAAGAAACAAGAGGGGAAATTCTTGGTTCGAAAATACAAAATATAAACACCATACATGACACAGCGGAAGAAATCTGTTTTGTTCCTAATGTTGATTTTAGCCGTTACCGCCGCCGCCGGTATTTTTATTATGCCGACCCCGGGTTCGGCCATCGCGGGCAACGTCAAGATGCCCAACCTCATCTTGAATAATTACAAGCCGTGGAGGCTGGGATTAGACCTTATCGGAGGCAGCGCCCTGGTTTACGACATCGATTTGACGAACATCCCGGCGGAAGATTACCAGTCGGTGACCGCCGGACTCCGGGACGTCGTGGAACGGCGAGTTAATCTTTTTGGGGTTTCCGAGCCGAAAGTGGCGGTCGTGGAGAAGGGAGACGACCGTTATCAGCTTTTGGTGGAAATCGCCGGAGAAAAAGATTTGACCAAAGCCGCGGCCCAGATCGGAGAAACTCCGGTTTTGGATTTCCGCGTGAATTGCGCGATTCAAAACGAGACGATTCTTTCTTGTGAAACGACAAAACTGACCGGCCGCCACATTAAAAGCGCCAAACTGGAATTGGACGATCTTCAGAAACCGATTGTCGCGTTGACCATGGATGAGGAGGGTGCGAAGATTTTCAGCGATCTTACCGAACAGAACATCGGCAAATACATCGCTATCTTTTTGGACAATCAGCTGGTGAGCGCGCCGTCCGTGAAGGAAAAAATCCCGAACGGCGAAGCGGCCATCTCGGGGATGACTTTCGAAGAGGCGGAAAAATTAGTTGAGCGTTTTAACGCCGGAGCTTTAGCCGCGCCGATCAAGCTCGCAAGCCAAAGGACGGTTAACGCCACCGCGGCCAAGGATTCTTTGAGTCGGATTATGTACGCCGGCGCCGTCGGCGCTCTGCTCGTCATGTTTTTCATAATCGTTTTTTACCGATCCTGGGGTTTGGCCGCGAGCTTGAGTCTTCTGATCTATACCGCCTGGTGTTTGGCCGTTTTTAAGCTCGTGCCGGGATTCGCCATGAGCATCGCCGCCATCACCGGATTCCTGCTTTCCATCGGAACGGCGGTTGACGCGAATATTTTAATTTTCGAACGGGCGAGGGAGGAAAACCGTCAGGGGATCGACCGCAAGGCGGCGCTCGAATCCGGATTCAAACACGCCTGGACTTCGATTAGGGACGGCAATCTGTGCACCATTTTGACGTCGCTCATTCTTTATTTCTTCACCACAAGCTTCGTCAAAGGCTTCGCTTTGACCTTGATGATCGGCACGGCCATTAGTTTGGTTTCGGCGATCGCCATCACCAAGGTCATTTTGAGAGCAACCCAAAAAAAATAACATTCCATGCACATGAACATCATCGCTAACAAAAAATGGTTTTTGCTCGTTTCCGCCTTGCTCGTGACGGCGGCCCTTGTTTCAATTTTCACTTTTAAATTTAAATTGGGCATCGATTTCAAGAGCGGCACGCTTTGGCAGATCAGGATTGCCAAGGGCGGCGAGGCCGATCTCAAAAATATTTTGACTTCGAAGCTCGGCGTCGAAAACCCGGCCATCACCTTTGACGGCGCGACCAACTCTTATTCGATTCTTTTGCCGGAGATCAATGAAGAGACCAAACAGACTTATCTCGCGGAACTGCAGAAAGATTTCGGACCGGTGGAAAGTCTCGACTATTCGAGCGTTTCCCCGACGGTTTCGAACGAACTCAAACAAAAATCCATCTGGGTCGTTCTTTTCGTGCTCCTCATCATCGGCGGATTCGTCGCTTACGCCTTCTCGTCGGTTTCCTGGCCAGTCAGCTCTTACAAATACGGCGCGGTTACTCTGATTGCCCTCGCGCACGACACGATCATCGCTTCGGGCTTTTACAGTTTGATGGGCCACTTTAAAGACGTCGCCATCGACACCAACTTCATCGTCGCGCTTCTGACCATTATCGGGTTTTCGGTTTACGACACGATTGTCGTTCTTGACCGGGTGAGGGAAAATCTGAAGAAGGATCGTTCCGGCAAAGAGGATTTCGGCAAAGTGGTGAACGAAAGCCTCAACGAGACCTTCGAGAGGTCTTTGAACACTTCGATCACCGTGATGCTCATGCTCGTGGCCATTTGGCTTCTGGGGCCGGTCTCCATCAAGTATTTCAGCTTGACCATGCTTGTCGGCATGTTTTTCGGCACTTATTCTTCGATTTTTGTGGCCAGCCCGCTTCTCGTGCTTTGGCATCAGCTTGACACGAGGAAGAAATAATTGTAATTTTATAAGGAAATATGCGAGAAATTCCTCAAAGCATCGAAGAATTGGTTGAGGCCGCTTTTGCCAAAGCCGAGCTTGACGACCGGAGCCGGAAAATCGTTGAAAAACGCTTCGGCTTGGTTTCGGATGAGCCGGCTACCCTCCAGGAACTCGGAGACGCTTACGGCGTTACGCGCGAACGGATCCGCCAGGTGGAATCGCAGGCCGTGGCCGACATCAAGGAGGCTGTCGCCAAAATCGCCGAGACCGACGCTCTGATCGGCTTTGTCATCGATCATCTCGCGGGAACCGGCGGCGTGAGGCGGGACAATCTCTTGATGGACGATCTTTACAATTTGTCGCGAACCGAATCGGGAGAGGAGGTCTTCAAGAACAAATTGAGATTTTTGCTTCAATTGAAAGACGCGCCCCGATTTTATAAAGAGGACGACAACTATTACGATTTCTGGTATTTGCAAGACGACACCTTGAACGTTTTGGATTCCATTCATTCGTCGCTCCTCAAACAATTGAAAAAGACCGAGGAATTTTTGGACATCCTTCGTTCGATCGTCGCTCCGCAGAACATGACCGAAACCGTGGCCTTGCACTACGTTTCCATTTCAAAGAAAATCGACGTTGGTCCTTACGGCGACCTCGGTCTGCGGGATTGGGACGAGATCCGTCCGAAGACCGTCAGGGCGAAGATTTATCTGGCTTTGAAAAAATCCGGAAAGCCGCTCCACTTCACGGAGATCGCCGCGATGATCAAAAGCCATGCCCCGACCGTTCATAACGAACTCATCAAAGACAGGGATAAATTCACTCTGGTTTCTCGGGGAACCTACGGCCTGAAACAATGGTCATAATAGAAAACGCCGTCAAATTCATAACCAATTTTCTGCTGAATCTCAGCCACTTTACCGAGGCGAGTTACTGGCTATTGATCGAAACGATCATCCTCGGCGGCGTTCTCCTTATTATCTTCACTTTGTTTTACCGCTTCTTCAAAATCTGGTGGATGGATTCCATCATCGGCGACTATTTGGGCAAACTGACTTGGATGGACGTGGAAATCAAGGTGCCGCGCGAGAACATAAAATCACCGAAATCCATGGAACAGGTCTTCGCGAGCATCTACGGCATCTATAGTTTCGGACTGAAGCCGGAAGAAATCGTTTTGGAAGGAAAAGTCGAGGATTGGATCTCGGCGGAGATCGCCGCTTCGCACAACTTAATCAGGTTTATTTTCCATTTTCCGGTCAAAGATAAAAATATCGTTCAATCGGCCATTTACGGCCAGTATCCGGACGCCGAAATCACCGAAACCGACGATTATACCAAAGTTTTGCCGCCAGATCTCCCGAACGGCGAATATGACGTCTACGGGGCGGATATGATTCTCGGGAAAAAAGGCATCAGCAACGCTTTGCCGATGAGGACCTATACGGATTTTTCCGGAGGCGCCACCATCAGTCGCTTCAGGTTCGACGTCGAAAAAATCGATCCGATCGCCGGACTTCTCGAGGTGATGGCCAATTTGAAGGAGGGAGAATATATCTGGTACCAGATTTTGATGAGGCCGTTTGATAGCGGCAGTTTCAAGAAGATGGCGGCGGATTATATAAAGAAGGTTATGACCAAGAAGACAGGCGATCCTAAAGAGAACAAGGATTTAACCTCCGAGGAAATAGAGCAGATCCGAGCGGCGAACGCCAAAGCTTCGAAACTGGTTTTTCAAGCCATTCCGCGATTTGTTTATGTCGCGAGGAAAGATGTCATGGACAAAGGGAAGTTTTACGCCGTCAACTCCACTTTCCAGATATTTACCGTGGGCCATCTGAATTTCATGCGGCCGTCGCCGGTAACCTTCACCAAAAAACCGAGATTCCTTTTTAAAGACAGGACCTTGTTGATGAAGAAAAAATCCATCTACAGGCATTTTGTGAACAGGAAATTTGATCTGCGGACGCCTCTCGAACAGTTATACACGCCGTATTTCAAGGATCGCGTGCTTGACCCGTCTTTGTGGAGCGTCGAGGAGCTGGCCACTATCTATCATTTCCCGGTAACTGACGTCGGCGCTCCGGGAGTCGTTAAAACCGAAGCGGTCAAGGCCGAGCCTCCGGCCAATTTGCCGATCGAGAGTTAGCCGCGTCGCCCCTTTCGGGGTTATAATGGCATAAGGATATGGAAGACAACGAGATAATTTATTTCGGTCAGACGAACTTTAGGAATCGCGTGGTCAAATTCGGTATCAAGACCGATGACCGGAGGCGCCACATGTACATGATCGGAAAGAGCGGCGTCGGCAAGACGACGATGATGGAGCGGATGTTTATCGAAGACGTCCGCGCCGGACACGGAGCCGCCTGGTTCGACCCCCACGGAGACGCGGCCGAGAAATTGCTCAATTTCATTCCGGCGGAACGGATAGACGACGTCATCTATTTCAATCCGGCGGACACCGATTTTCCGATAGGCTTCAACGCCTTGGAAAACGTCCACGGCGAGCACCGGCACCTGGTCGCCTCGGGTATCATGAGCGTTTTCAAAAAAATCTGGCCTGATGTTTGGTCCGCCAGGATGGAATATATCCTGAATAACACGCTTCTTGCGCTCTTGGAATATCCGGGTTCAACCCTCTTGGGAATCATGAGAATGCTCGCTGAAAAAAGCTATCGCGAGAGCGTCGTCGACCGGCTGGAGGATCCGGTAGTCAAGAGTTTTTGGGTGAACGAGTTCGCCAAATACACCGACAGGTATGCCACCGAAGCGGTCGGTGCCATTCAAAACAAAATCGGTCAGTTTGTGGCCAATCCCTTGATCAGGAATGTTATCGGCCAGCAGATTTCCGGACTCAATATGCGGAGCGTCATGGACGAGGGGAAGATTTTGATCGCCAATCTTTCCCGCGGGAGAATCGGCGAAGACAACTCCAACCTTTTGGGAGCGATGCTCATCACCAAGCTTCAACAGGCCGCCATGAGTCGCGCCGACGTCCCCGAGGCGGAACGCCGCGACTTCTTCCTTTATATCGATGAATTTCAAAACTTTTCGACCGATTCCTTCGCCGTGGTTCTTTCCGAAGCACGCAAATACCGCTTGAGCCTGATTCTGGCGCATCAGTATCTGGAACAGTTGACCGATCTCGTTAAGGCGGCCATCATCGGAAACGTCGGCACGATGATTTCTTTCCGCATCGGCGCCGAAGACGCGGAATTCTTGGAAAAAGAGTTTCTGCCCGAGTTCGAAGACAGGGATCTCGTCAATTTGAGCAACTGGCACGCTTATATCAAAATGATCATCGACGGAGCGCCCTCCCGGCCTTTTTCGATCCAGAACCTGCCTCCGCCCATGGAACCCCTGGAATCTTTCAGCGAACTCATCGTCGATCAGAGCCGGAAGAAATACGGCACTCCGAAGGTAACCGTCGAAAAACAGATCACCGAAGAATGGACGCGGCGACAGAACATCATCGAGGAAAAAGCCGAACGCCGGAGCGAACTGCCTATAAACCAGCTCTTGCGTCCGAAAGAAAGGAAGCCTATCATTATCGACGATTTAAGAAAGGCCTTGAGCGCCGCCCTCGGTTCGAACGCGAATCCGGCCGAAGCGGAAAAAAAGGCGGACAACATTGACTCCGAAACGGAAAAATAAGACCATGATTTCATACACGGATTTAAAAAAGGGCATGATCATTCGCTTCAACCACGAAGTCTTTGAGGTGATTGACGTGGCTTTTATGAGAATGCAGCAGAGAAAGGCAGTGGTAACGACCAGACTTAAAAATTTGATCAGCGGCAAAGTTGTCGAACGCACCTGGCAAGCATCGGATGCCATCGAAGAGATCGACATCGAACGGATGGAAGCGGTTTTCCTTTACAGCCACCGGGGCGAGTACTGGTTCCAGGAAAAAGGCAATCCGAAAAACCGCCTTATGCTTTCCGAGGATGTCTTGGGCGCGGCCGGCCAGTTTTTGAAGCCGCAGACCGAAGTAACCGCGTTTATCTTGGACGGCAAGCCGATCAAGGTGCAGATACCGATCAAAATGGAATTGGAAGTTCTCGAGGCGCCGCCTTCGATCAAGGGCAATACCGCTCAGGGAGGCAACAAGATGGTAACCCTGCAAGGCGGGGCGAAGATCAACGCGCCGCTTTTTATCAACCAAGGCGATGTCGTGCGCATCAACACCGAAACCGGACAATACGTCGAAAGGGTGGAAAAAACGAAATAAGATTCGGAAAAAGTCCCGCTCCGCGGGATTTTTTCTTTTGTCATTTTTTAGCCGTTCTGCTAATCTTCCGATGAAATGCCTCGCCGGAAGAAAATCGTTTTTGTCGGCATGTCCGGCGGAGTCGACTCGAGCGTCTCCGCTTATTTGTTGAAGCGCGCCGGGTATGACGTCGTCGGCGTTTTCATGGCCGGATACAATATCGATGGCTGCGACGAGAAGGATAGCGAGGACGCCCGCCGCGCGGCCGAGAAAATAGGCATTCCTTTTTATGTCTGGGATTTCAAGCAGGAATATAAACGCTTCGTCGTGGATTACATGATCGGGGGCTATAAACAAGGACTGACGCCGAATCCCGATGTTATGTGCAACAAGGAAATAAAATTCGGGTTATTTCTTGAAAGAGCCAAGAGGCTGGGCGCCGATTATATCGCGACCGGCCACTACGCCGTCGTCGATCCGCAAAGAAGAGCTGTTTTCGCGGCCAAGGACAAGAATAAGGATCAGACGTATTTTTTGTGGGCCGTCAAAAAAAACGATCTGAAGTTCTGCCTTTTTCCGGTGGGAAAGATGCTCAAATCGGAAGTGCGTCGCGTCGCGAAATCGGCCGGCCTTTTGACCGCCGAAAAAAAAGATTCCCAAGGAATTTGTTTTTTGGGAAAAGTATCCATAGACGATTTTCTCAAAATTTTCATCCCGGCGAAGGAGGGGCTGATACTCGACGAGGAGGGTCGAGAGATCGGCCGGCATCAGGGCGCCTGGTATTACACGGTCGGCCAGAGACACGGCCTCGGGGTTCCCGGGAAAGAGCCGCTTTACGTGGCTGAAAAAAATGTGAAAAAAAACGTCATTGTCGCCGTCCCGGGGCAAAGCAGGCTTTTGTTAAAAAACGAATTCGAAATCGGGGATGTCAATCTGTTGGTTCCGGAAAAAGAAATCGCGGGTTCCGATATTCTCTGTCGCGTGAGATACAGGCAGCCGCTTTTCCCGGGTCGGTTGTCGAAAAAAGGGAACAGGTGGATTTTCCAGCCGCAAAAATCCCAGAAGTTCGTGGCCGAGGGCCAGTCGGCCGTCTTCTACGACAAAAAGGGACGGATGCTCGGCGGCGGAATCATCGCCGAAATTTGAGATGCGGCCGTCGGAGATATTTTTTTCTGCTTCGGTTTTCTTCCTGGCGGGCGTGTTCGCGGCCGGCGCCGGCTTCTCTGGCGTTTGGGCTCTCGCCGCGACCGCCGCGTTTTCCGGCGGTTTTTTATTATTTTCGACGGCGCGGAAGGGAAGAAAATGGCGCGTTCTTTCAGTATGCGTCTGGCTGATGTTTGCGGGCTGTTTCTATTTTCATTTCCGCGAAACGCTTGCCGAATCCAAGATGCCGGGTCCGGGAGAAGCTGTTTTCCTGGCCAGGATAGTCGCGGAACCGGAATTAAAAGAGAAAACGCAGGTGTTGCTTCTTAAATTTCAACCGCCATGGAGGGGAGAGATCGTGAGTTATAACAGGATATATCCGGAATACGCTTACGGAGATTTGCTCCGGGTAACCGGCCGGATCGAGGAGGGGCCCCGGGGCCGCAGCGTCTCTTTTCCTCAAAACGTCTTGGTGGCCGAAACCCGGGGATTTTCTTTGCGCCGGACGCTTTACGGGTTTAAAAGCGTTCTGGAATCCGGGTTGCGGAAGACCTTGCCGCTTTCCGAAGCCGGATTCGCGATCGCCATGACGCTTGGAGACGACAGCCTTCTTTCCAAAACCTTTTTGGATAATTTGAAAAAAACCGGCACGAGCCACCTCATCGCTCTGTCGGGGTACAACGTGTTGATCGTCATTGCCGCGGTCCAGACGTCTCTGGCCGCCGTCGGGCTGAAGCGTCGCAGTTTTTGGTTTTCGGCGTTGTTTATTTTGGGATTTGTCTTGATGACGGGCGCGGCCGCTTCGGTCGTGCGGGCTGCCATCATGTCGTTCCTGTCTTTGATCGCCAGACGCAACGATCGCGTTTATTCGGCCAAAAATCCGGTTGTCTTCGCCGGGCTTGCCATGGTCCTGGTCGACCCCCGGCTCCTCGTTTTTGATCTTGGATTTCAGTTGTCCTTTCTCGCTTTCTTCGGTATCGCTTATCTCGCCCCTTTTTTGAAGGGAAAGTTGCGGATTGAGGACAGGGGATTTTTAGGCTGGAAAGACAACGCCGTTCAGACCGTATCGGCCCAGGCCATGGTGGCGCCGCTTTTAATCGTAAAAACCGGCGGATTTAGCGCGTTGTCCGTTGTTCCGAATATTTTTGTCTTGGCTGTTACGCCACTGATCATGTTCGGAGGATTCGCCGTGGCCGGTCTCGCGATCGTTTCAAAACCTTTGGCTATCATCGTCGGGTGGGGTCTTCAAATATTATTAAACTATGCGGAAGCCGTTATTAATCTTTGCGCTCGTTTTATGTAATATCCTTGTTTTTTCGGAAATCCGCGCCTTGCGATCCGGCCGTTTTTCCGATCGTGTCTATTTTTTGGACGTCGGGCAGGGAGACAGCGAGCTTATAGCTGTCAAAGGCGCGAGATTTCTCCTCGACGGCGGGCCGGATAGGTCGGTTGTTCGCGAACTCGACCGGATATTGGGGCCGGCGCGGCGCTATGTCGATTTTCTGATACTGACGCATCCGAACGCCGACCATCTAAGCGGTTTGCGGGAAGTCTTGAAAAGCTACGAAGTCGGAGCTTTTATCTATGCGCGAAATCAAAGAAACGACCGCGCCTTGAAAACCTTCCTGGAGGAGCTCAATCAAAAAGAAATTCCGGTGATCGGCCTGGGGGAAGACGATAAGATTTATTTCGCGGATGCGGAAATGGACATTCTGTCTCCGGAAGCCGGAGAAAGCTTTGAAGACACGAACGACGCTTCTTTAGTAATCATTCTGAAGACTTCTTTCGGGAGAACTTTGTTTGCGGCCGACATCTCGGCGTTGGCGGAAGAAAAAATCGCGGCCGGACACGATATCCGCGCCGAGATGTTGAAGGTGGGACATCACGGATCAAACCGTTCTTCGACTCGAGAGTTTTTGGAGGCGGTCAGGCCCGCGGCGGCCATCATCGAGGTCGGAAAGAATTCTTACGGCCACCCCGGAGCCGAAGCCCAGCGCCGGCTCGAGGCGGCCGGCGCCAAGGTTTACCGCACCGACCTTTTGGGCACTCTTACGGCCGTTTTCGGCGAAGAGGGGTTTAAAATTATGAAAATCCGGTGATATACTGAAATATATGCGAATTGTGAACAGGGAGGCGGCCGTCAAAGTCGGCGAAGAGATCGAGCTGAAGGGTTGGGTAGCCGCGAGGCGGGACCACGGCAAGCTTATCTTTATCGACTTGCGGGACCGAAGCGGTTTGATCCAGCTTGTTTTCACGCCCGCCATCCCGGATTATGACAAAGCTCAAAACTTGAGGCTCGAATGGGTTCTCGGGGTCAAGGGTTTGGTGTCCGAGAGGCCGGCGGCGATGGTGAATTCGGAAATCGAAACCGGCAGAATCGAGGTGCAGGTCAAGAGCTTCGAGATAATTAGCGAAGCCAAAACTCCGCCTTTCGCCGTCGACACCGACGGCCGCGACGTCGGCGAGGATATTCGGATGAAATACCGCTATCTCGATCTTCGGAGAAAAAGAATGGCGGACAATATCCGCAACCGGAACAAAATCATCCGCTACATGCGGGATTATCTGGCCAAGAAGGATTTTGTGGAAATTGAAACGCCGATCATCAGCAAATCCACGCCGGAGGGAGCGAGGGATTATCTCGTGCCTTCGCGCGTTTATCCGGGAAAGTTCTACGCCTTGCCCCAGTCTCCCCAGCAGTACAAACAGCTTCTGATGGTGGCCGGGTTCGAGCGCTATTTCCAGATCGCCCGGTGTTTCCGGGACGAGGACTCGCGCGGCGACCGCCAACCGGAGTTTACCCAACTTGACATTGAAATGAGTTTTGTTGAGGAGCGAGAGGTGATGGATCTCGCGGAAGAGCTTTATTTGAAGCTCGTGGCCGACCTTTATCCGGAGAAAAAGGTGAAGCTTGATGAGAACGGCCGCATTCCGGTGATGACTTACAAAGAGGCGATGGAAAAGTACCAGAGCGACAAACCGGATATTCGCGATAACAAGGACGATCCGAACGAGCTCGCATTTCTTTTCGTCGTCGATTTTCCGGCTTTCGAATGGAAGGAAACCGAAAAGCGTTGGGACGCGGTGCACCATCCTTTCACCCAGCCGAACGTCAAAGATGTTGCCGAATTTAAGGAAATTTTTTCGAAGGATCCGGGCTTGATGACGGCCAAACAATACGATTTTGTTTTGAACGGCTACGAGATCGGCGGCGGTTCAATCAGGATTCACGACCCCAAATTGCTGCAGGCGGTTTTTGAAGCCATGGGCAACAAACCCGAAGTGGTCCAGGAGAGATTCGGCCACATGCTTGAGGCTTTCGAATACGGCGTGCCGCCACACGGAGGCATCGCTCCGGGGATCGACCGGTTTGTTATGATCATGCAAAACGAACCGAACATAAGGGAGGTCATCGCCTTTCCGAAGACCGGAGACGGGCGGGATCTTTTGATGGAGGCACCATCGGAAGTCGACCAATCCCAGCTCGATGAGCTCGGCCTTGAAATTAAAAAGAGAAAATAATGATCCAGCCGAAGAATTGGTTCGACAATCTGGGTGAATGGATAACGAGGGTTTTCGAAGCGAGCTTCCGATTTTTGACGATCGTCGCCGTTATCGCCGCCTACGGAACTTTTTTCTGGTTTGCCTACGTTGTTTTGAGGGCGGTCATCGCCTTTTTGGGAAAAATCTAATTTGAATAAAAAATCGTCGCAATAAAAAATAAAAAAACAAAAATCATGGCGGAACAGGCTAACAAGAAAGAACAGACGCTCGTCATTATCAAACCCGACGGCGTGCAAAGGGGATTGATCGGCGAGGTCATCAAGCGGTATGAACGGGCGGGATTGAAGCTCATCGGTATCAAGATGGTCGTGCCTACGCCTGAGTTCGTCGAGAAGCACTATACCCTGGATCCGACCTGGCGCGAGAGGAACGGCCGGAAGACCATCGAGGCCTATAAAGCCAAGGGGTTGACTCCTCCTTCGGAAGATCCGCTCGCCGTAAACGCCATCACTTTGGGAAAACTGAAAAAATATTTGAGTTCGGGGCCGGTGGTGCCGATGATCTGGCAGGGCATGCACGCCGTGGCCATCGTTAGGAAGATTACCGGAGGCACCGAGCCTTTGACTTCTGACGTGGGTACCATCCGCGGAGATTTTACCATCGATTCTTACGAGGTGGCTGATATAGACAACCGTTCGACCAGAAACATCGTCCACTCTTCCGGCAGCCCGGCCGAGGCGAATGACGAAGTCAGCTTGTGGTTTAAGCCGGAAGAGCTGATAAATTACCGCCTGGTAAACGAAGAAATATTATACGACGTCAATTTGGACGGAATACTCGAATAAGATCCGGCTTATCCACAAAACGGATTTGGAGCGGGCTCGCGGCTTACGGTCTGGGTGCTATAATTATGTTAATCCCTCTCCTTGTGATTCCGGATCAAAGATTTTTTTGGGGGAAACCGACAGTATCTTAGCCTGCGGGCTCGGATTGAGGATTCCCACTCTGGCTTAGGCCGGGTAATCAAAAGGAGAGGGATTTTTGTAAGTCAAAGATGTTTAAAAAGAATAAAAAATATTTTATCACGGCGGCGATTATCATCCTTTTTATCGGATATTCGATTTACGTCAAATACATCGGCGCTCTGCCGGACGCGATCGTCAATTTTTTCGATGAAATCCAGGCGCCGACAGCAAGCGATCGGGTTCTGGTCTTTGCGCCGCACCAGGACGATGAGGTTTTGGGCAGCGGGGCTTTGATAATCATGGCGAAGCGCGAGGCTGCGGAAGTTAAAATCGTTATCGCGACGAACGGCAACAGAACCGGAATCGAGGCGATTAGATCGGAGGAGACGCTTCGAGCCGCTGCCACCATGGGCGTCGGGGAAAACGATGTCGTCTTCTGGAATTATCCCGACGGCAAGCTTCAAAACTACGCTTCGTCCTTGCCTTCGCAAATCAGATCCCTTATCGAAAGCTTTCGTCCGACGATCATCGTAACGCCCGATCCCGAAGACGGCCATCGCGACCACAAAATTTTGGGCAAAGCCGTAAAATCCAGCCTGGCGGAATTGGGCTATCAGAGCCGGGTTCTCGGATATCTCGTTCATTATCACGATTTTCCGCGGCCGCTCGGCTACGCTCCGAAAAGGAATTTATTGCCTCCGATCAACCTGCTCGGTCAGCCCCATATCTGGAACAGATTGTCTTTGACCCCCGAAGTGGAAGAAGCGAAGCACGAGGCGATAAGTCGTTATGTTTCGCAGCTTCAAAAGCCGTGGCTCAAAAGCCTGATTTTGAGTTTTGTCCGCCGAAACGAATTGTTTTCGGCTTTGTAGTGTGTTAAAAATGGAAGCGTTGCTTTTGCGGGATACAGCCCGTAAAAGCCGACGGGCTGTAGTATACCGGTAGTACGCATGCATGGGGTGCATGTAGACCGAGTTCGATTCTCGGCAGCCCGACATATTCAAAAATCGCCCTCGCGGCGATTTTTGAATATCTGGCTCTATGGGACAGCCGACTAAAAAACGCCTGGCGGCGTTTATTTAGTCTTAACTTTGTTTTTTGATCGGCTTACGGGTTTCTTCGCTTGGGCCTTGATACACTTGGCGCAGGCCAAAACCCGCTTGCCGTTTTCGAGCCGCATATATTGGAGATTCGGATATTTTCTTTTGAGCGGAGCCGGATTGTATTTACCGCGGAGCTTGTTTCTGGAAGCGCGGAGAATCGATCCCTTGCCGCAAATCGCACATTGTCGCATGGTGTAAATATTATCCAAAAATGCTTATAATGTAAAGCGTCTTATTCAATCTATGGATATTTTAGTTCTCTACGTCATTATTATTCTTTCGGCGGTTTTCCATGAATACGGCCACGGCTTGATGGCTCTCGAGCTTGGCGATCCGACGGCCCGGAATTCCGGCCGCTTGACCCTAAATCCTGTTCCGCATCTCGACATGATGGGAACGGTTATCGTGCCGCTTCTCTCGCTTTTTTCGTTCGGTTCTTTCATCGGTTGGGCTAAACCCGTGCCGATCAACCCTCTTTTTTTTAAAGACCGGCGGAACGGTATTTTGAAAGTTAGCTTGGCCGGCGTCAGCGCCAACTTGCTGCTTGCCGTCGTTTTCGGCCTGCTCGTCCGTTTCGGGACAAGCGTTCTTCCGGTCGCCGCCGTCGTCCTTTTAAAAGAGGTGGTGATCGTCAATATTTCCTTGGCTTTGTTCAATCTTTTGCCGTTTCCGCCGCTCGACGGATCGCAGATTTTCTACGAGCTTTTTCCAAAAGCTTGGGCCGGCGTGATGAGGCTCGGTTTTTCCGGCGTGATTCTCGCCATCCTTGCGGCTTCGGCGATTTTGCCGCCGGTCGGAAATCTGATTTTCAAATTGCTCACCGGACAGGGATACTGATCCCTGTCGCGTTCCGGTTTCCGGACCCGAAAAAGCCTTGATATTATTGACATAACCCGCGGCTTGCTGATATATTGATATCCGTGCCAACGATTCCACAACTTTTGAAGAAAGGCAGGAAGACTGCCTCAAAAAAAGACAAGACTCCGGCCTTGGGCCGTTACATGAACGTGCTCAAAAACAAGCCGGTGTATTCCGAGTCTCCCTTTAAAAGAGGCGTGTGTTTGAAGGTTTCCACCGTTACTCCGAAAAAACCGAACTCGGCTTTGCGCAAAGTGGCCAGGGTTCGTTTGACGAACGGCATGGAGGTGACCGCCTACATTCCGGGAGAAGGACACAACTTGCAGGAGCACTCGGTGGTCATGATCCGCGGAGGCCGCGTAAAAGACCTTCCGGGAGTGAGATACCATATTGTCCGGGGAAGGCTCGACACCGCCGGCGTTCAGAGAAAACAGCAAAGGAGCAAATACGGCGCCAAGAGACCGAAGGCTTCATAATTTTTAAAAAATGAGAAAGAAGAGAAATTATAAAAGAGAAAGGAAGCCGGACGTGAAGTACGGCGATATCGCCGTCAGCCGGTTTATCAACTATTTGATGCAGGACGGGAAGAAATCCGTCGCCGAAAAGGATTTCTACGACGCTATGGACATCGTCGCCAAGGAGAACAAGGAAAACCCCGACGCCATGGCGGTTTTCACGAAAGCTTTGGAGAACGCTTCTCCGCTTTTGGAAGTCGCCTCGAAGAGGGTCGGCGGCGCGAACTATCAGGTGCCGCGCGAAGTCCGCGAAGAACGGAAATTCATGTTGGCTTGCAAGTGGATCATCGACGCCGCCAGGGCGAAGAAGGGCAGGCCGATCGCTGAAAAATTGGCCGAAGAAATAATCGCCGCTTCCAAGAACGAAGGAACGGCCATCAAGAAAAAACTCGACATTCATCGCATGGCCGAAGCCAACCGGGCTTTCGCGCATTTTGCGAGATAACCTTAACAACCACCTTATTGATTTATCATGGCTAGACTCTATCCCATTGAGAAAAACCGCGACATCGGCGTCATCGCCCACATCGACGCGGGAAAAACCACGGTTTCCGAGAGGATTCTTTTTTATACCGGCGTTTCCCATAAGCTCGGAGAGGTGCACGAAGGACAGGCCATCATGGACTGGATGGACCAGGAGCGCGAGCGCGGCATTACTATCACTTCGGCGGCTACCACCTGTTTCTGGATCCCAACCTATCGGAATGGCGACAAGGCTTACGAGCACCGCATCAACCTCATCGACACCCCGGGACACATCGACTTCACCGTCGAAGTCAAAAGATCGTTGCGCGTCTTGGACGGCGCTGTTGTCGTTTTTGACGGCGTTTCCGGAGTCGAACCCCAGTCCGAAACCAACTGGCATTATGCCGACGAGTACGGCGTCCCGCGCATCTGTTTCGTCAATAAAATGGATCGGATGGGCGCGAGCTTCGAGTTTGTTTTGAAATCCATCCACGAAAGGCTGACCCCGAACGCCATGCCGATCCAGCTCCCCATAGGAGCGGAAAGCGACTTCAAGGGCGTGATCGATCTCATTTTGATGAAGGCTTTTGATTTCGAAGGCGAGCACGGCGAGAAAGTCGTTGAGATTCCCATTCCGGAGAACATGATCGAGGCGGCCAAAACCGCCAGACAGGCGCTCGTTGAAAAAATCGTCGAGAACGACGATGCCTTGATGTCCGATTATCTGGAGGGCAAGGAAATATCGATCGACGACCTCCGTCGCGTTTTAAGGAAAGCGGTCTTGGCCTTGAAGATCGTTCCGGTTCTTTGCGGAACGGCTTTGAGGAACAAGGGAGTCCAGCTTGTGCTCGACGCGGTTGTCGATTATTTGCCGGCGCCGACCGATTTGCCGCCGGTCAAAGGACACGACTTGAAGACCGGTGAAGAAATCGAACGGAAAGCGAGCGATAGCGAGCCTTTCACGGCTTTGGCTTTCAAGATCGCCACCGATCCTTTTGTCGGCAGCCTTACTTATTTCCGCGTCTACAGCGGCAAATTGACCCGCGGAAGTTATATTCTAAACGCCACAAAAAACAACCAGGAAAGAGTTGGCCGCATCCTGCGGATGCACGCGAACGACCGGGAAGAAGTGGAGGAGATTTACGCCGGAGAGATTGGCGCCTTGGTTGGACTCAAAAACACCACCACCGGAGATTCGCTTTGCGATCCGGAACACGGCATCATTTTGGAGAAAATCACTTTTCCGCAGCCGGTCATCGAGCAGAGGGTTTCACCGAAAACCAAAGCCGACCAGGAAAAAATGGGCATGGCTTTGCACCGCTTGGCCGAGGAGGATCCGACCTTTAGGGTCTCCGGAGATCCGGAAACCGGAGAGACGATCATCGCCGGAATGGGCGAGCTTCACCTCGAGGTGCTTGTCGAGAGGATGCGCCGGGAATTTTCGGTTGAGGCCGATGTCGGCCGGCCGCAGGTCGCCTACAAAGAAACCATTTTGGGAACCGCCGAAGCCGAAGGCAAATATGTCAGGCAGTCCGGCGGACGCGGTCAGTACGGACATGTCTGGCTCCGGGTCAACGCCAAAAACCGCGGCGAGGGCTTTACCTTCGTCGACGCTATCAAAGGAGGAGCCATTCCTCGCGAATTTATTCCGGCTGTCGAGAAGGGTGTCCGAGAAGCGCTTGATCGCGGCGTCATCGCCGGCTATCAATTGACCGATCTCGAAGTCACGCTCTACGACGGATCGTTCCACGAAGTCGATTCGTCCGAAGCCGCTTTCAAAATCGCCGCTTCCATGGCTTTACAGGACGGCGTCAAGAAAGCCAAACCGGTTATCCTGGAACCGGTGATGAAAATCCAGGTCATCATTCCTTCTGAATTTTTGGGAGACATCACCGGAGACCTTTCTTCGAAGAGAGGCAAGATCGAGGCGATGAACGACCGGGCCAACACCAAAGTGGTCGATGCCATGGTCCCGCTTTCCGAAATGTTCGGTTATGCGACAAAATTGAGGTCAATGACCCAGGGTCGGGGAGCGTTCACGATGGAATTCGATCATTACGACATCGTCCCCAAGAATTTGGAAGAGGCGATCATCAGCGGCAAGAAGTAACCCGGCATCGGAAAAAAGCCAGGAAAAACCTTGACATTATCGTCATCAATCAGTAATATTTTAAAGTCGCAAAGTCATAAAAATTAAAAATTCAAAAATGGCCGAAAAAGAGAAATATACCAGAACGAAACCGCACGTTAACGTCGGCACCATCGGTCACGTCGACCATGGTAAAACCACGTTGACCGCGGCGATTACCCACGTTCTTCACCTTAAAGGTTTCGCGAAGAAAGAAGAGAAAGTCGATGATATCGATAACGCGCCGGAAGAGAAGGCTCGCGGTATCACTATCGCTTTGCATCACTCGGAGTACGAGTCGGAGAAGAGGCATTACGCCCACATCGACGCTCCGGGACACGCGGATTACATTAAAAACATGATCACCGGCGCCGCCCAGATGGACGGAGCGATTCTTGTCGTTTCCGCCGCTGACGGCCCGATGCCTCAGACGAGAGAGCACATCTTGCTCGCTCACCAGGTCGGCGTTCCGGCTTTGGTCGTCTTCTTGAATAAAGTGGACATGGTCGACGATCCCGAACTTATTTCGCTCGTCGAAGCCGAAGTCAGAGAACTTCTTTCCAAATACAGCTATCCGGGCAACGAAGTGCCGATTATCAAAGGATCGGCTTTAAAGGCGCTCGAAGCCACTTCGCTCGATGATCCAGCCGTCAAACCGATTTTGGAATTGGTCGACGCCTTGGATAACTATGTTCCGGAACCGAAGAGGGAAACGGACAAACCGTTTTTGATGCCGATCGAAGACATCTTCTCGATCGAAGGCCGCGGCACCGTGGTGACCGGCCGCGTCGAGAGGGGAATCGTGCACGTGAACGACGAAGTCGAACTCATCGGTTTGAAACCGACCGTAAAGACCGTCGTTACCGGAGTGGAGATGTTTAACAAGACCTTGGACGAGGGGCAGGCCGGAGACAACGTCGGCATTTTGATTCGCGGCACCAAGAAAGAAGACGTGGAGCGCGGACAGATCATCGCCAAACCGGGATCGGTTACTCCGCACACCGAATTCGAGGCTGAAGTTTATCTTTTGACCAAGGAAGAGGGCGGCAGACACACTCCGGTTTTTCCGGGCTACAAGCCGCAGTTCTATGTGAGAACCACGGACGTTACCGGAGAAATGATTTTGCCTCAAGGCATGGAAATGGCTATGCCGGGAGACACCGTTAACGTAACGATCAAGCTCATCGCTCCGATCGCTCTTGAGGAAAAACAGCATTTCGCCATCCGCGAAGGAGGCAAGACTGTTGGCGCCGGAGTCATCTCCAAAATCATCAAATAATCTGCTCTAACGTGGAAAAGCTTAGGTTAAGAATCAAATCATACGATCAGAAGCTGGCGGACAATTCCTGCAAGCAGATTATGGAGGTCTTGGAGCGAATGGACACGAAACTTGTCGGTCCGATGCCGCTTCCGACGGAATTCAAGAAATATACGGTCAATCGCTCGACCTTCGTCCACAAGAACGCGAGAGAGCAGTTCGAAATGAGGATTCATAAGAGGCTCATCGACATTCTTAATCCGACGCAAAAGCTGATCGAGGCGCTATCCGACTTGAATCTGCCCGCGGGGGTAGACATCGAAATAAAAACAGTGTAGTATAAGATAGAGGATAGCCAATAAGAAATCCCAAAAATAACCGAGGCTTCCTCGGTTATTTTTTAAGGCGCTAAAACCATGGCATACATTACCGCTAAAAAAATCAAAATGACCCAGGTCTTCAAGGAAGACAGAGTGATTCCGGTTACTTTGGTGGCGGTTTTGGATATGCCGGCCGACGTCGAAATCGCGGAGAACGCTTCCGTGAAGATCGTCGGCACCACCAAGGGCCGCGGTTTCCAGGGCGGCGTGAAGCGTTGGGGATTCGGAGGCGGTCCGAAAACCCACGGACAGAAGGATCGCTTTCGTGCTCCGGGCTCGATCGGAGCGACTGCTCCACAGAGAGTTCTAAAGGGCCACAAAATGGCCGGCCACATGGGCGTGGATCGGAAGACCGTGAAGAACGTCAAAGTCATCGAATGGAATCGCGAAGCGAAGACGATGGCTTTGAAAGGAGCTATTCCGGGCAACAACGGCAACAAAATCAAAATCTACTTCTAACATGAAAGCCGATCTCTACAACGCCAAGATGGAAGTGATCGACAAGGTGGAAATACCCGACCGGATTTTCGGTTATCCGTGGAAGCCCGATCTGGTAAAACAGGCTTTGGATACCCAGGAGAAGAATAGCCGCAAGCCGTTCGCCCACGCGAAGGGCCGCGGCGAAGTCTCCGGAGGCGGCAAAAAACCTTGGCGTCAGAAAGGAACCGGTCGCGCCAGGCACGGTTCGACCAGGTCTCCGATTTGGAAAGGCGGCGGCGTGAGCCACGGCCCCAAGAAGGAGAGGGATTATTCGGTCAAACTGAACCAGAAGATGAGACAGGCGGCGATGTTTAGCGTCCTCGCCAGGAAATTACAGGATAACGAGGTGAAGTTTGTCGATTCTCTGACTATCGCCGAGCCGAAGACCAAGATGCTTCATGCGCATCTAAAGGCCTTTTTCGGAAAAAAGACGCCGAACGCGCTTTTGATTCCGGAGGCCGGCAACAAGAATATCCATCGCGCTTCGGCCAATCTTCCGAAAGTAAAGAGTCTCGGGCCGAAAGACCTGAATGTCTACGATTTGATGAAATTCAAGGAGATTTTTATAGAAAAAAACGCGATCGAAGCGATAGATTCACATTACCATGCCGTCAAATAAGCAAAATACAACCGATATCCAATTGCGCGTGAGCGAGAAAGCCGGAGATCTTCGCGGGCTTAACCAGTTTGTTTTTGTCATTAAAAACGCCTTAAATAAGAGCGAAGTCAAAAAACAGATTGAGAAAAAATACAAGGTGAACGTCATCGGCATGAACATCGTGAGGATCGCCAAAAAGAATTTGAAGAAGGCCATCGTCACTTTAAAGAAGGGCCAAATCATCAATGAAAAAATATAACCCGACAACTCCATCAAGAAGGCACATGACGGCTCCGGATTACCGCCAGATTTTGAGCGGCCGGAAACCCGAAAAGAAATTGACGATGAAGCTCCAGGACAGGGCCGGACGCAACAACCAGGGCCGCATCACCATGAGGCACCAGGGCGCGGGCAACAAGCGGACCTACAGGATCATTGATTTCAAGCGGAACGACAAACTGAATATTCCGGCAAGGATAGAATCCTTGGAATACGATCCCTACCGCACCGCCTTTATCATGAAGCTTATCTACAAAGACGGCACCAGGCGTTATTCGATCGCGCCCCAGGGCGCCAAAGTCGGTTCGACCATTATCACCGCCGAAAACGCCGAGCTTATTCCGGGCAACCGTTTGGCTCTCAAAAACATCCCGGTCGGTTACACCGTTTTTAACATCGAATTGAATCCGGGCAAGGGCGGACAGGTCGTCCGTTCCGCCGGTTCGGCCGCCGAAGTCTTGGGACATGACGCTGGATACACCCAGCTAAAAATGCCTTCGGGAGAAATCCGCAAGGTGATTTGGAATAACTTCGCCACTTTGGGACAGGTTTCCAATTCCGATTGGAACCTGGTTAATATCGGCAAAGCCGGTCGGAACCGCGGTCTGGGAATCAGGCCGACGGTGAGAGGATCGGTGATGAATCCGGTTGATCATCCCTACGGCGGTGGCGAAGGCAGACAGCCTCGCGGCACCAGAAAGCCAAAGACCAAATGGGGCAAGATCACCGGAGGCCGGAAGACCAGAAACAAGAAAAAATGGTCAAACGTTTTGATAATGAAACGAAGACAAAAAAAGAAATAAAACATGTCCAGAAGCAGTCATAAAGGCCCATACGTCGAAGCGAGTCTTTTAAAGAAGATCGCCAGTTTGAAACCGGGAGACAAGACGGTTATTAAGACGTGGGCGCGATCGAGTTCGATCGCTCCGGAAATGGTGGGGTTTGTTTTTGGAGTTCACAACGGCAAGGATTTTGTCGAGGTGAGAGTGAGCGAGGAAATGGTCGGACACAAGTTTGGCGAATTCGCCATGACCCGCAAGTTCGTCCGCCACGGCGGAAAGATACAGAAAGAGCTGGAAAAATCCCAGACAGTAGGCGCCCCGGCGCCGGCGGCCGCGCCATCAGCTAAATCCGGAAAATAATTATCATGCAAGAGATAAAAGCAATATTAAGAAATTTGGACGTGGCTCCGCGCAAAGCGAGGATCATTGCCGACCTTATCAGAAACAGGCCGGCGCTCGAGGTTAAAGCCGAACTTTCCTTAAGAAGGGAGCGGGCGGTCAAACCGATGCTCAAACTCTTGGACAGCGCCATAGCGAACGCCAAAAATCTTGGATTCAAACCGGAAAAATTGGCCATCAAAGAAATTCGGGTTGACGGAGGACAAATTTTGAAAAGATGGCTTCCGCGGGCTCAAGGACGGGCGACGCCGATTCAAAAAAAGCGTTCCCATATTTTCATGAGGCTCGAGGAATCCGCGAAGATCAAACCCGCCAAATTCGTTTTTGCCGAAAAATCCGGAAAGGAAGCGTCGAAAAAAACCGCGGCCAAGCCAGCCAAGCCGGCGAAGAAGACCAAGGCTCCGGCCGAAACGGCGGAAAAAACTACGGGTCTCGAAGAGCCGAAAGACAAGGCCGGGCTCGTGAGGAGAGTTATAAGAAGGAAATCCATTTAAACCACCATGTCACAAAAAATCAAACCGACATCCTTTAGATTGGGCGTTCTGAAGAATTGGGATTCTCGTTGGTTTGCCGACCCCAAAAACCGGAAGTTCGTTCTGGAAGAAGACAACGTCATCAGAAAATTGATCAATAAAAGATTGAGGGAGGCGGGCATCGCTTCGATTGAGATCGAAAGGACGGCGAATTCCTGCCGTATCATCATCAAAGCCAGCCGGCCGGGCCTCATCATCGGTCGCGGCGGCAAAGGCATAGAAGACATCACCAAGGCGTTAAATAAAGAAATCGCCAAGCTTCACAAGAAGAGCAAGCTTCCGATGACGGAAATCAGTTTGAACGTCGTCGAGCTCGGCCGCGGCGACATTTCAGCCCAGGTGGTCGCCCAAAATATCGCGAATGATTTGGAAAAAAGGTTCCGCTTCAGGCCGACCATCAAGAAAGCCATCGAAGATGTTATGAATCACCGGGACGTGAAGGGAGTGAAAATCAAGCTTTCCGGCCGTTTGGACGGCGCGGAAATTTCCCGCCGCGAATGGCTGACCAGGGGCAGCTTGCCTCTTTCGAGCTTGCGGGCCGATATCGATTACGCCGAAGCCACCGCTTTCGCGACCTACGGGACGGTCGGCATCAAAGTCTGGATTTACAAAGGAGAAGTCTTTACTAATCAAGAAAAATCTGCCTAAAATAGTCATCTAAATCCAATGCTTATTCCCAAAAAAGTAAAACATCGCAAATGGCAAAAGGGCCGGTCGCGCAAGCGTGAGACCGAGACTCGCGGCATGGCTTTGAGCCACGGCAGCTTTGGGTTGCAGGCGTTGGAAGCCAAGAGAATCAATTCGAAACAGATCGAAGCGGCCAGAAAGACTTTGACCAACTTTATCAAGAGGGAAGGCAAGATCTGGATAAGAATTTTCCCGGACAAGCCGGTAACCCAGAGGCCGCCGGAAGTGACTATGGGAGGAGGCAAGGGCAATGTCGACCATTATATTTTCGCTGTGAAACCGGGAAGGGTGATTTTTGAAATGGACGGCGTGAGCGACGCGACGGCTGAACGTGCCTTGACGCTTGCGGGATTCAAGCTTCCTTTTAGAACGAGAATCATCAAAAAATCTTAATTTTTAAAACATGGAAGAAAACAAGGTTCAAAAAAATAATTCTCGGAAGCTCGTGGGCGTTGTCGTTTCCGACAAAATGAAAAAGACCGTGGTTGTCGAGGTTTCGCATACGCGCAAAGATCCGAAATATCAGAAATATTACAGCAAGAACACCCGCTTCAAGGCTGAAGCCGAGGACGGAATGTATAAAATCGGAGACAAGGTCGTCATCGAGGAAACCAGGCCGCTTTCCAAAGATAAGCGTTGGAGGGTTATCGCCAAAACAGCTTAAAAGAATATGATTCAAGAAAGAGCCATATTAAAAGTAGCGGACAATTCCGGAGCCAAAACCATTCGGTGCTTTAGGGTTCTTGGCGGCAGCCGCAAACGCTATGCGCGGGTGGGCGACATCATCGTCGCTTCGGTGCAGACCGCGGAGCCTCGCAAGAACATCAAGAAAAAGGATATTGTTAAGGCGGTTGTCGTTCGCACCAAGAACGCGTTGCGGAGGCCGGGCGGTTTGTACGTCCGATTTGACGACAACTCGGCCGTCATCGTGAACGTCAAAAAGGAGCCTTTGGGCACTAGAATTTTCGGTCCCATTCCGAGGGAACTCAAAGAAAAGGGATTTGAAAAAATCGTTTCCTTGGCCCAAGAAGTAGTTTAAAACCATGAACATCAAGAAAAACGACACAGTTTACATATTGAAGGGCAAGAATGCCGGCAAGTCCGGGAAAGTGCTTAAGGTGGACACGAAACTCAATAAAGCCGTTATTTCCGGCGTGAACCAGTATAAAAAAGCCGTCAAACCGAAAAAAGAAGGGGAGAAGGGTCAGTTTGTGACTATCTCGCGGCCGCTCGACCTTTCAAACGTTATTTTGGTTTGCCCGCGGTGCGGCAAGCATGCGAGAGTCGGACACCGCGTCGAGGGGAAAAACAAAGAAAGATATTGCAAAAAATGCAAAGCGACTATTTAGAAAAAATCATCGTTTCCGTCGGTGTCGGCAAGCAAAGGCTCACGAGCCCTCAATTTGAGGAAAAAGTGTTGCCCGAAATTATGAAGGAAGTCGCCGCCATCACCGGCCAGAAACCGGCGGTTACCAAGGCGAAGAAATCCATCGCCGGATTCAAGGTGCGCCAGGGCGAAGTGGTTGGCTTGAAAGTGGTTTTGAGGAAAAAAAGGATGAAGGATTTTCTCTCGAGAGTGGTGAATGTCGTGCTCCCGCGCGTCAGGGACTTCCGCGGTTTGAGTCCGAAAAGCATCGACCAAAACGGCAACATGTCCTTTGGATTCAAGGACCAGCTGGTTTTCCCGGAAATCAATCCGGAGACGAGTCGCGTCAATTTCGGCATCGAAGTGACGCTCGCCGCCCACTTAAAAAACAAGGAAAAAGCTATTGATTTTTATAGGGAACAAGGGATACCATTAGCAAAGTAAAAATAAGATGGCCAAAGAATCAGTCATAGCGAGAGCGCAAAAAAAGCCCAAATTCAGCACCCGCGAAGTCAGGCGATGTTTTCGTTGCGGCCGCAAACATGGCTATTTGCGCGATTTCGGATTGTGCCGGATCTGTTTCAGGGAAATGGCTTCGAAAGGTCAGATTCCCGGAGTAAAAAAATCGTCTTGGTAAAAAATGTATATACAGACTCTGATTAAAATAAAAAACGCGCTTCTTTCCGGCAAGAAATCATTGAAGGTGCCTTTCTCGAAGATGGACATGGCCGTCTTGGAGGCTTTGGTAAAGAGCGGCTATTTGGCTTCGGTTGAGAAAAAAGGACGAAGCCTCAAAAAAGTCATCGCTATTGAACTCAAAGACGATAAAAACGGATCGGTTTTCTCCGAAATTAAGCTTTGGAGCAAGCCGTCGAGAAAGATGTATCTTGGTTATAAGGAGATCAGACGATCCCACCAGGGTTACGGCAATTATTTCTTCTCGACCCCGAAGGGGATTTTGAACGATGCAGAAGCGAGGAAACAAAAAGTCGGAGGAGAAATTCTTTTTGAAATTTGAGTTCAATAGCGATG
>JAMCQZ010000008.1 GCA_023380305.1 Patescibacteria group bacterium | reverse complement strand
TGAGTTCCTGGGGATTCAAGGCTACGAAGGTGATTCCTCCGAGGATTCCAAGGATTCCTATGACAAGGAGGAGTTCGAGGAGGGTGAAACCCCGTCCCAAACTGCGGGTTTGGGACGGGGGGAAGAAGGAAGCAGAATGAGGACGGAACATTAATAAAAAAGTATAACATCTTGACAATTATTTTCAATGTAATATAATTCTTACGTAATATAAATATTACTTCTGCCGCATGTCGTCTATTAAGGCGGAAGAAAATATCATGATCGCCAAACAAGGGTGGTTTAAAAGACGCAAATATACAGGCTGGGGAGTGACGCCCGCCAGCTGGCAAGGCTGGGTTTATGTCGGATTGCTTATTCTACCGATTATTCTCCTGCCGCTTTTCAAAGCTTCGGCCGAATTCCAGATGATTTTCTCCGGCGCCTGGTTCTTGGTGCTTATTCTCGGATTCATCGATATGACCGCTTCCATTAAAAAGGATGAGCGGGAAATCATCCACGAGGCCATCGCCGATCGAAACAGCCTCTGGGCCATGCTCGCCATTTTGGCCGCCGGCGTCGCTTATCAGGCCGCGGTTGGAAGTGTCCGCGGGACCGCAGGAATCGATCCGATCATTCTGATCGCCCTGGCAGCCGCTGTTTTTGCCAAGGCCGCCACCAATATCTATCTCGACCGCAAAAATTAGATGAAAAACAAAATCGCCGTATTCCGCAAAGAGATTGGCTTGACCCAGGAGGGACTGGCCGAAAAAGCCGAGGTGACGAGACAAACCATCATCGCCCTAGAGCAGAACAAATATAATCCCTCGCTTCGCCTGGCCCACGCTATCGCCAGAGCCCTAAAAAAGGATCTCATTGAAGAAGTGTTTATCCTGGAGTAAACAAAAAGATATCGAAGGTCGACTCCGGAATAATAAAAATAGGCTCGATTATTTGAGTATCCAGAGATGTCTTTAATCCGGAGAAATGATGTACTTCATCGATCTTTCGCCTCCAATAAAATGACGGTTTTCTATCGTTTATTGACATTCAAATCTTTCGTGTTTATATAATGGAGTTCTTTGGAGAATCTGGAAGGAGGTGAAACCATGGCCAACGCCCTGGCGCTTGATCTAAAGAAGCTCCGAGCGGCTATCCGCCGGCACGACCGGAAGCACGGTTCACTTACACGGCAAAACCGCAATCTGACGAATCTCAGAAAACGCCTTTGGATCGGGGAGCGAAGGCTGGAAAACAGCGAAAGGTTCATGCGTATCGCCGACGCCCTCGAGGAGCGCGCCAAAAAGCAGATCATCGAGGACGATTTCTGCAATCTGCGGCGTTCCGATCAAAACAGCGTCCACGTACGCGCGTTCGTCCCCAAGCCCCTGCTCGCCAAAGGCGAACTCGACATCCCCGTTGTTCCGCTCGAACAAGCGATCATCGTCGCCTGCTCGACGAACGGATGCCACAGAGCTGCCGTCGTCTGGAGCGCCCAGACCTACAGCTACGGCCAGCCGATCGCCGCCCGGGAATATTTCGGGGTCTGCTTCCGTTGCGGCAGCGTTACCATGATCCCGGCCGGCAGTCTCGGCAAAGTTCTTCCTCCGTCCGCTAAGCCCAGCTTCTAGCTGGGCTTTCCTTTAGAGAATCAAGCCCGGTTGAAAGCCGTTTCGGTTGACGCTCGGATTTCAAAATAGTATATTGAAGAGGCGTTAAAAGGTGCATTTTGCCAAACAAAACCATAACTAATCCCAGGATAAACAACCAAATATCTGCTCCGGAATTGAGGGTTGTCGACGAAGCCGGAAAAAATCTTGGAGTTTTCCCGTTAGCAAAGGCTTTGGAAATGGCGAGGGCCGAAGGAATGGATCTCATCGAGACCGTTCCGAGTGCCAATCCGCCGGTCGCCAAAATAATGAGCTTCGATAAGTTCCGCTATCAGCGGGCCAAGGAGCTTAAAAAACAGCGGCAGAGCGAAAGCCTCACCAAAGGGCTGAAGCAGATAAGGATCGGCGCCAAGACCGCCAAGAACGACCTTTTGACCAAGATTAAAAAAACGGAAGAGTTCCTGGAGGACGGTTACAAGGTGGAAATATTCATGCGGTTGCGCGGTCGGGAAAAAGGCAATCCGGATTGGGCCAGAAAAACCCTTGAGGGAATGCTTCAGCTCATCACCGCCGACCATAAAATTGTCAGCCCCATCAAATACAACGGCACGGCTTTCACCGTCCAAATATCGAAATAACATGAAAAAAACTGTCGGAAAAAGAATCAAAATCACCAAAACCGGAAAGCTGATCCGCCGTAAAATGGCCCAGTCTCATTTCCGCGCCAAGAAAAGCGGAACCGCCATCAGGGCGAAGAGACCGGACGTTAAAGTGAGCAAGGTTGACGTCAAAATGTTTAAAAAATATTTATAAACCATGAGAGTCAAACGGGGCGTCGTCGCCCATAAAAAAAGAGAGGCCCGCTTGAAAGCCACTAAAGGCTTCCGTTGGGGCAGAAAATCCAAAGAGCGCTCGGCCAAAGAAGCCTTGTTGCACGCCGGCCGGCATGCTTTCGCCGGAAGGAAACAAAAGAAAAGGGATTACCGGACGCTTTGGAACGTCAAATTGAACGCGGCGCTCCGGGAAAACGGCTTGAAATACAGCGCTTTCATCGCCAAACTTAAAAAAGAGCAGATCAAGCTCGATCGGAAAACTTTGGCCAGCCTCGCCGAGAACCATCCGGAAGCTTGGAAAAAATTGGTTGAAGAAGTGAAATAGAGACAAAAAAACAGGCTTAAGCCTGTTTTTTTGTCTCCTTATTCTCCGTGGTTTCGGTCTTCGCTTCGACCGGACGCCGACGCGGCCGGATAAAGGCATAGGCCTTTTTCAAAAGCTCCTGGCTGTCTTTGTAGGGAGAGAGGATATAGCGGGCGTCCCGGTAGAAAAACCAGCCGTACCCCTCGTGCTCCGAGGAAATTTTTACGTTCTCGTCCTTGGTCTCGGCGAGATAAAAAATGACGATTTTGAAAATCGGTTCTTTCCCTTTAAAAAAGCGGTAGCGCTCGTTGATCTTAAACCCCCTTTTGATATAAAGCTTGGTCCGCGGAATGCCGGTTTCTTCCACCGTTTCCCTGATGGCTGTTTCCAAACTTTTCTCCTCGGCTTCGATATGGCCCTTGGGGAAGTTCCAGTAACGGCCTCCGTGATAGAGGATCAAAAACTTCGGCCCCTGTTCGGTCCTACGAAAAACTATCAATCCGGCGGATATTTCGCGTTTCATGGATGAGCTTCCGGAGTCCCGGAAGAATGATTTAGTATCCACCAAAAAACGGATTTTGGCAAATCCGTCCTATTTTTTCAGAAATCCGAGGGCTTTTTCCAACGGCCAGGCGTTCACCACGTCGCTTTTCTTCGTCCAACCCCGCCTGGCCTGAGCCACACCGAGATCGAGATAACGCAGATGGCTCACGCTGTGGCTGTCTGAATCGACGGAAAGCTTGACTCCGGCAGCCACGGCCTGCTTCACATATTCGTCTTTCAAATCCAGCCGATTCGGATAGCTGTCGATTTCGAGAACCGTTCCGGTCGCTTTGGCCGCCTTAATGACCGCGGCCATGTCAAGATGAAGCGGCTCGCGATGCCCGATAACCCGGCCGGTCGGGTGAAAAACGATGTCGCTATATTTGTTCTCCATGGCCCGGATGAGTCTTTTCGTCTGCTCCTTTTCCGAAAGGCTGAAAAAAGAATGGATGGCGATGCCGACGATATCGAGCTTCGCCAACATTTTATCCGGCAGGTCCAAAGACCCGTCTTTCAGAATATCCACCTCCGCACCCTTGAGAATGCGGAAGTCGATTTTTTTCTTTTTTAGTTCGTCATTCAGGCGGTCGATCGAGGCCATCTGCTTTACGAGTCTCTTCTCGTCCAAACCATTCGCTATCTTCAAGCTCTTGGTGTGATCTGTAACGGCGATATATTTCAGACCAGATTTCCTCGCTGCCTCGACATATTCCTCGATCGAATTTTCCCCGTCGCTCCAATCGGTTTGAATCTGAAGGTCGCCCCGGACAGACCCGTAATCGATCAACTTCGGCACTCGGTGGTTGATAGCGGCCGCAAGCTCGCCGGTATCCTCCCGCATCTCCGGCGGCACGTATTCCAAGCCGAGCGCGCCGTAAATCTCCTCTTCGGTTTTCCCGGCAATCATCTTCGATCCCCTAAAAAGCCCGTACTCGTTCAGCTTCAATCCTTTCTTGATGGCCAGCTCCCGAAGCCTGATATTGTGTTCCTTCGATCCGGTGAAATAGAGCAAGCCGGCGCCGTAGGATTTCTCCGGCAGGACCCTTAAATCCATATCCATGCCGTTTTCTGCCTTGATCGAAGACTTGCCCTCCCCTTTCCCGTAGACCCTGATCACCCACGGCCGGCTGACGAAATAATCCATCACCGGTTTGGGATTCGAAGAAATAGCGAGGATATCCAGATCGCCGATCGTCTCCTTCCGGCGGCGGGTCGATCCGGCGACGTCGAGCCTTTTGACTTCTTTGAGCCTTTTTAGATCCGCAGCCACGGACTCGATCCACTGCAATTCGTTCCCGAGAATGTACCGGCCGCGAAATTTTTTGGTGAAGACGATGCCTTTTAAAATATTTTCTTCGCTCTTTTTCCCGAAGCCCGCCAATTTGCTGATCTTCCCGGTCTCGGCCGCCTTCTCAAGATCATCGACGTTTTGGATGCCGAGCTTTTTGTAAAGAACTTTGATTTTCTGGGGACCCAATCCCTCGATTTGGCTCAATCCGGAAAGATCGACCGGGGTTTTCTTTTTCAAACTTTCGTAATACTTTATTTTCCCGGTTTTCAAATACTCCTCCATCTTTTCGGCCATGGATGCGCCCACGCCAGGAATATCCTCAAGTGCTTTTGTCCCGCCCTTCTTATAGATCGAGGAGATGTCTTCTTCAAGACTGTCGATAACGCTGGCCGCCCGGCTGTAGGCTTGCGGCTTGAAAGCCACGCCCTGCATCTCGAGATATTCGCTTATCTCATTGAAGATGCGAGCTATTTCTTCATTCATCATTGAATTGTCTTCACCGAATGATCCCTAACCTCCGACAAGGCTTTGAGCCTCTTCGGCCGCGGGAAAACGATGTCTGGAATCAAAAAAATAATGATGGCGGCGACGATCGAAAGGATAGCGGCGATGACAAAAATCGACTTGTAACCGAAGTGCGCCACGGTGATGGAACCGAGATAGCCGGTTACGCCCGAAGCGACGCCCAAGAAAGTATGGTCCAACGACCAGGAAATGGCTGTTTTGTCCCGATCGAGATGCCTGGAGAAAATCCCCGACCAGGAGGGCGCGTAAAGAGTAAAAGCAAAGGCCTGAAGAGCCTGGACAGCGTAAAGCTGGGGAACGGTCCGGACAAAGACATAAAGAAAAGAAGCCACGGCCGCGAGCGTTAAACCGGCGACCAGGGTATAAAAATCGTCTTTTTCTCCCCTGATTTTGTCGAGCGCGGTCGCGAGCGGAATCTCGGTTAAAGATCTTACGAGCCAATAAATGGCCGTAACGACACCGACTGTCTCAAGGGTGGCCCCTCGCACTTGCTCCGTGATGAAAATGGCGAAAATCGGGGAAATCAATCCCCAACCGCTGAAAAGCACCAGATCGGAAATAATGAACGACCTGACCACCCGATTGATGTGCAATCTTTTGAAAATATTCATGAAAATCATTTTATTATATCAAACTTGAATTCTCCGTTTTCAAGACTTATCGCCAGCTCCGAACCGCGGCGGATTTCCTCCGCCAAAATTTTATTGGAAAGCGGCGCCTTGATGTATTTGGAAATTGTCTCCCGGAGGGGCCTGGCGCCGAAGGCCGGGTCGAATCCGAGCCGGCTGACTTCTTTGACCGCCGAGTCGTCGAATCGCAAGGTAATCCCTTGGCTTTCTGCTAAAAATCTGGCCAGGGAATTGAGCTGAAGTTTGGCGATATCCTCGACATCTTTCTCGGAAAGCGATTTAAAAACGACTACCTCAGAAAAACGGTTCAGGAGCTCGGGTTTGAAGTAGTCGACCAATTTTCTCTTGAGCTCGTCGGCGATCACCGGCATAGTCTTCCCCTCGTCGATCGAGGCCTTGATAAAAGTGGAATGAGCGTTCGAAGTGGCGATAATGATGGTGTTGTCGAAATCAACCACGCGTCCCATACCGTCGGTAACGCGGCCGTCGTCGAAAATCTGGAGGAAAAGATTCAAAACATCCGAATGGGCCTTTTCGAACTCGTCCAAAAGCACCAGGCTGTAAGGCTTTTGACGAACCGGATCGGTAAGCATGCCGCCAAGGTTTTCTCCGGAGGTGCCGATTAGACGGCCGTAACTCGACTCGTCCTGATATTCGGACATGTCTATGCGGACCATGGCGTCCTCGGAACCGAACTGAAGCTCGGCGAGAATCTTGGCAAGCTCGGTTTTGCCGACGCCGGTCGGGCCGACGAAAAGGAAAGCGGCGATCGGCCCGCCTTTGCGCGCCAGTCCGCTCCGATACTCCCGGAGCGACCGGCCGACGGCGGCCACCGCTTCATTTTGGTCAACCAGCCTCTGATGGATCAAATTTTCAATATTCAAAAGCTGAGCCGCCTCCTCTTTCCCGGCTTTACGCACCGGAATGTTCGTTTTCTCCTCGGCGATCTTGATGACCATGTCCGAGGTCAATCTTTTCGCTTTGTTATCCAGGGCGTAAGCCCAGGCCTCGCGGAGCAGATCCGAAGCCGAAGACGGCAACGGCTTTTCCCGGAAATACTTCCGGCTCAAAGAAACAGCTGTTTTGATGGCGCCGAGACTGATGACCGTCCGACGGTTTTTTTCCGACATCAAGGTATCGTAGATCAAAACCCTGACCGCTTCTTCTTCGCTAATCTCTTCCACGCGGATCACTTCAAAGGCGTCCATAAAGGCGCTGTCTTTCTCGATGTATTCCCGGAACTCCTGGGGTCCGACCGTGCCGATCGTCGGAAAATCGTTGGAGATGATAAGCGGCAAGACAACGTTCGCGGCCGAGAGATAATGCTCTCCGGAAGTGCGGCTCAAATTATGAATGTTCGGGATGTATAAAATAATGTTCCCGGCCGCCCTGATTTCGGAAAAAATCTGGCTAATCCGGCGCTGAAGTTCCGGCTGGTCGGCGTTCGCTGTCAGGGCGGCGACGTCTAAAGAAACCAGCCTCTTGTCGAAAAGAGCGAGCGGCACCTTATCCCGCGTGATCATGTAGGCCAAGTGCCCGACGATCGTTTCCTTCCCAACTCCGGGCATTCCCAAAAGCAGAGCGTTCGGCCGGTTGCCGCGGCTCAAAACATTCACCATGCGTTCATAGACTTTTTCGTGCCCGATCAGAAAACCCGTCTGGCCGGCGCGCGCGATATCCGTGAAATCCGATCCGAAAAGATCCAGGGTCGGCGTCGGCCTCGAGGTCCAGGCGCGGTTAACCGTGCGATGTCTCACGCCGGTCATCTGCCCGGCCAGGCCGCCGATGGTGATGGAAATGCCGCCGGCCCTTTTTTTAAAAGTCTGTTTGACCCGGCCGAAAACCAAAGCCTCGTCCAAATCCGTCGGAGTGATGTTAAAAAGATTCAATATTTTCGAAAAATTTTCCGACATGGAGGACAAAGCCCACATCACGTCGGCCGGCATGACATAATTGCTCACCTCATCCAGGGATTTGGCGAACGCCTGGAGAACAACGGTATCGATCCTTTTATCGATTTCCTCCCGGGTCAGCTTTGCCTTCGGCTCGCGGGCCAGATAATCGTTTATTTTTTGAACGACTTCCGCCGGCTCGATATCCAGCCTCTCGAAGGCCCAGATGACTTCCGGAAAATCGAAAAGCGACTTGGCGAGCCACAAATCATAGTCTCCTCCGAGCACCTGTTCCTTCCTCAAAGCGGTGGCGATGGCGTCAAGACTCGAAGGCGCGAGATAATCGGCGGCGTTGATCCGGCCCTTTGACGGAAGCCTGATCAGTTCGCGCTTCCCGGCATCCTGATGGACAAAAGCGTCTCCCAGAAAAATTGCGAGCAAAACGCCCGGCCAGAAAAGCTGGGGAATTTTGGAAAGGATAAAAATAAAAGCGGCAACGACCAAAACCAGGGTGATCGCGAAACGGAATACGTGAACCAGGCTCTGCCCGATGACGCCGAGGCGCAAAAACGGCTCTTTAAAATATATCTGTCTTGATTCCATAGGCTTGAACGATTTTATAGACGAGCCAGATCGGCAACAATATCCAGGCCAGATAGATGCCGAAGGCTATCAAAATAACCAGGGTGTAGATGACGGACGCGAAGATGATTCTTATCGTCCTCGCGAAAAAACCGATAAGGTATCCGAAAACGCTCCTCTCCTGGAAAAGAGGCTGGAACCAGTAACGGACGCTCACTTTTAAAGCAAGGACCCGATCAAGAAGCTCGAGAAACCTCACGGTCCAATCGGTGAAGGCATGGAATCCCGAAACATACCAATGCCGCAAAAAGTCGCCGATCCTTATGAAAAAAAGCTGAAAAAGATAAACAATCCAATCCATGATCTGCCTTAATTATACCTTGAAAGGCCTCCCTGACGCTAAAAGAGCGTGCTCGCCTTCTCCACTCCGAATATCCTTATCTTGCCGTATTCGCCGTCATAGCCCGGCGTGATTTTCACCTCGCCCCGCCTCACTTTCATGATGCCTTCGACGATTTTTTCGTCGATGCCGGAGGAAAGTTCGGATTCGGATTTATCCATCAGCACCTCGATTTCGTCGCCGACGACGGAGACAATCCGCTCATATTCCTGTTTCACCTTTTTGGACGCCGTTCCCACGCCGTAAGCTTCGGCGACAATCTCGTCGAGCGGAATCAAATTTTTGTACGGCACCCGACGAGGATCGGTATATCCGGCCGGCCGGTCAGCTAGTTGATAGACGCGGTTCAAAACGCCGATGGTCAGGGATTTGCCGCACGCGGGGCAAATGCCCTTGAGTTTCATCGTCTCCTCCGGGCTCAAAGAAATGCCGCAGGCCCGGTTGCCGTCGAAATGGTACTTCCCTTCTTCCGGAAAAAATTCGATGGTCATCAAAAACCGGTTCTTATCCCTGGATCGGATAGCCTCCATGACGCCGGAATAAGAAAACTCTGTGTCAAAAATGTTGGCTTCCCGGCCGAGTCGTTGGAGCGAATGCGAATCCGAATTGGAGATTAAAGAAATCCCATCGAGCTCCGAAAGCCGCCAGTTCATCGAGGGATCGCTCGAGAGACCGGTCTCGATGGCGAAAATATTTTTTGTCTGTTCTCCGTAACATTCCTCGAGAGAGTCAAAGCCGGACATCGATCCGAAGACCGAAAACCACGGCGTCCAGGCGTGCGCCGGCACGACGGCCGCCCCGGAATCGGCTTCCAGGATTATTTTCACCAGTTCCTCGGAATCGAGGCCGATGATCGGCCGGCCGTCTGAAAGGAGATTCGCTCCCCGTTTTAAAAGCGCCTCGTTGATTTTTTTTACGGTCGCCACATCCGGGGCAAAAACCAAATTGTGGACCCTCCGCGTCGCTCCGGCTCGGGAATAAATACTCGAGATTTCGGCCGTCAGCAGAAACCGCGTCCCTTGATCTCCAGATCTCAATTTGTAAAGTCCGGGCTCGGCCGGTTCCAAAAGGCTTTCTATATCGGCAAGCCATCGCGGATGGGTGAAATCTCCGGTACCAATGACTTTCAGGCCCTTCTTTTTGCCCCAAGCCCCGAGGTTATCGAAGGTCATATCCCGGGAAACCGCCCGGGAAAAAGCAGAATGAATGTGAAAATCGGCGATGAATTTCATTTATGGGCAACGATCTTTCAAAAGTTCGAGGTCCCTTTTTTTGACGGCCGCGAGCCGCCGGCAAGATTTGTCGTCCTCAAGCATCCTCCCCAGATATTCCCCTCCCAGAAAATACGGCAAAAGCACGTAATCCGCGCCGAGATCGTAAAGGTCTCTGGCATCCAGATCGCTTTCCGCCCGGAGAATCACCCGGGTTCGCGGATTGTCCCGCCGCGCCGTTTCCAGGATAACGACGTTGTCTTCAAACGACGGCGCCGTCGAAATGACGAGTCGCGCCTTTGAAAATCCAGCCGCCTCCCTTACGTCGTCCTCGGCGATATCCCCGTAAATGACGGCCAAACCCCGGCTCCGCAAGATCTTGATGATCTGCGGATCGAAATCGATGATCACAAAATCCTCGCCGATGTCGACGAGCGCCTTGATGATATTTTCTCCAAGCCGGTGCCCGCCTATTAAAACAATATGGTCCTTATATTCCTCGATAAAAGCGCCTCCCTCGCGGGATTTTCTGAATTCAAGGAGCTTCAGCGATCTTTTGAAAAAAGCGTAAAGCCTATCCCCATGCATCACATAATATGACGAGCCGACGATGGTGACGGCGGCAACGATAATCATAACGCTCACGTCGTTTTGAGTAAGATGGCCGAGATTAAATCCCTTCATAGCCACCACTAGGCTGAATTCGGAAATTTGGGCGGTGCTCAAGCTCGCGAAAAAGGCCGTCCGGCTTTTATAGCCAAGCAAGGACATGATAAACATCGATATGATCGGGGAAATAACGAGGACAAATCCGGAAAAAACACTGGCCCGCAAAAGCACTTCCCAATTTAATTCAAGGCTCATCTGGGCGCCCAAGACTACGAAAAAGAGAAGAATAAAAAGATCCCTGATCCAACGGATTTTTCCGGAGATCTCGTAATGTTCGGCCGAACTTGCCAGGCTAAGCCCGGCCAAGAATCCGCCGATAACTATGCCCAATCCGATTATGGGCAAATCCATCAAGGCGGCGATACCCAGACCCCAGGCCAGACTGAAAAGGAAAAGCATTTCGCTCTTGCCGCCGAAAAAATCAAGCGCCTTAGGCATGAATCTCGAAAGCACGATGGTCGCGCCGAAAAGCACGAGGCCCTTCAAAATGGTAATAATGAAATCCCCGCCAAATCCGAAAGCGCCGGAGGAAGCGCCCACCCCCTCGAGAAAAATCAGCATGAGAATCGCCAGGAAATCTTCAAACACCATGGAGCCGACAACCAACCGGCCGTAAAGACTATTTAAGTCCTTCTTCTCGGAAAGGAGCTTGACGACGATGATGGTCGAAGAAAAAGACAACCCGAAAGCGAGATAAACCGCCGGCGTGGCCCCGAATCCCAACAAGCGGCTGACTCCGAACCCGGCGGCGACGATAAAAACCGTCTGGAGAATGCCGAGAAGAACGATGTCCTTCCCTAAATGTCTAATTTTTTCTAGGTTCATCTCCAGACCGACCATAAACAGAAGAAAAGCGATGCCGATCGACGAAAGCGCGGAAACTACATCAAGGGATTCGTTGCTCACGAAGCCGGCGGCAGCGATAACCACTCCGGCAAGAATGTAACCCAAAATCGAAGGCTGTTTCAAAAGGATCATCAGAATTCCAAGCAAAGAAGCAAGCACGATCGTCAAGACGATTTCCGTGAAAAGCATAGACTAATTATAGAGAAAAAAATGAGGAGCTTAAAGGAGATCGAAAGGCCAGGGGTAACACAAAGCCGCCTTCAAGGCGGCTTTGTGTTGTGCCTCGGGAGGGAAGCGAACATCGTCGCTACCGTCTCCGTCCCTCGATAAGCTCGGGACTTCGCGTCCGCTCCTCTCTGACACCTCTCGGTTTCAGTTCTTCCTCCGCAGGGAACGAGTTCCCTGACACCTTCCTTGTTCTCAATCTTCTCCAGGGCACAAAAATACTGCCACAGGCAGTATTTTTTGGTGCCTCGGGAGGGAATCGAACCTTCATCGCAAGCTTCGGAGGCTCGCATTCTATCCATTGAACTACCGAGGCGATCAGTTGTCTGACAGCCCAGATTATACGGCCTATCGGGAAACTCGGCAATTCGTCAGCCGATCCTCTTCCAAACCTCGTAAACCGCTCCCAGGACGAAAACAATGATAATGACGCGGTTGATAAAAAGCTTCTTCGATTTCGTTTTCTCCCACATCAAAATCACGAGGATGCTCTCGATAGCGATGAATATCCCGCCGGCGGCGGCGATCAAATCGACAAGGTTGCGCTCGCCGAAAAGATAGAAAAAAAGCGCCGGGAAAATAGTGGCCGCGAAAGCCAGTCCCTTTCGCAAACCGAAATCTCTTTCAAAAATGGATTTGAGTTCAAGACCGAGAAAAATATACGAAGTAAAAATGGCGATGAGCCCCAGGCCGCCGATAACCGGCCTGGCGTAGGCTGGCAGAAAAGCGAGGTCCTGGACTATATCCTTGGCCGGCGCCCCAGCCGCCAACATAATGATGCCCACGATGAAAAACAGATAGACGAACGCCGGGATCGACGTTCCCAAAATAATCGCCTGTTTCATTTTTCTCTTATCCAGACGGTTGGTATCGAAATAATCCCTCAGGGAGACAATGGCCGCCCGGCCGTTCAAAGAGAAAAGAAACGGACCAAGAGGCAAAAGCAAAAGCGATGCACCAGCGACCGGCCAGAGATCAAGTCCACCCATGGCTGTATGGCCGGATCTCAAGCCGAAGAAAGCCACGGTGGCCGCGAGGAAGACCATAAAAATCGTCAACAAACTGTCGACGCCGGCGATCTCCTTGACGCCCAGACCGATGGCGAGGCCGGCGGCGGCCCAGAAAATAACAGCCGCGGCTAAAGTCGGCAGACGGGGAAACACCAGGGAAGCGAAACCGACGGTCAGAATAAGATAAATCGTCAAAGCCAAAGTAGTGCCGATCAAAATGGCGACTGCCCCGAAGAAAAAACCGGCTTTTCCGAGATAGCGCCTGCTTTGGCCGACAAAACGGCTATCCCGGTCATCGGCGACGACATCGGCGTAAAACAAATGGATCAGAGACATGAGCCCCGTAAAAACGACAAGATAAACCAGGCCGACGATGAGGCCGGACCTGCTTGTTACGTAAGGCAGAGAAAACATGCCGGCGCCAATAATCAAGGACGCAAGCATGCTTGCCGGGATAACAATTTCCTTATACGATTTTGAAAACTTCATCTCCCTCGCGCACTTCCTGGCTAACTTTAATGCCCACCTCTTCCCCTTTGCCCGCCGATTTGATGACCTTATGATCGGCCTGCATCGAGGTATTCTCCTCGGAAAAGTCCGTTGTTTTTCCGAAAATCCTAATCTTTTCTCCGAGTTTAAGTTCGCCGGAAAGCCTGACGATGGCCACCCCGAGTTTCCCATAATAATGGGTAACCATGCCCACTGATTTTTCCATTTATTAAAATAATTTTCCGACCTTTAGAGCGGTTTGACGATGCCGTTTGTTTCTTCAAGGCGGGAAACGATGGCAATCAATTTGTCGAGTAGGGCTTTGGGATCGGCATCGTAAGCGATGCGGTCCTTCATCTCGTCCCCGCGAAACGATTTTTCGATGATGGTCTTGATGACTTCGTCCGTCACCCATTCCCCTTCCAGAATCCCGATGGGTTTTTTATCCTCGAAAGCGATGGTGAATTCATTAAGCGTCCCCATGCGTCCGCAACCGACGACCACGGCGTCGGCCATGCGCGTCAAAAGAAGGTTGCGTCCGGAATATCCGTGACCGGTGTACATGATGATGTCGTGATAATCGACCGGCAGTTTGTAGAGCTTGATGTGCTCCTGTTTGGAATCAGCCGGCGAAACGCCGACAACGGTTCCGCCTTCGAGCTTGGCTCCTTTGGCCGCCCAGAAAGGGAACCCGGTGGTCGCGCCGTCGACCAAAACCGCGCCGTGTCTAATAATCTCCCGGCCGAGTTCCTCGGCCTGTTTGAAAGCCGCTTCTCCGCAATGAGCAGTCTCGGCTGCTCCGGAAACGCAAATCTTATATTTCAATGTCGAATCAGGCATGTAATCGTTGTTGTTTTGTTTTTATAATATCACACTCTCGCCTTTCTGCGGGACCTCGGTTTCAACCGCCAGTTTATCCGAAGCGGCGGCGGCGAATTCGGCGCTTATCTCCGGTTCTCCGTGGGTAACGAAAATTTTCTTTAGGCTGTCTTTCATCGGATAAAGCCACTTGATCAGCCCCTCCTGGTCGGCGTGAGCCGAATAACCGTCGATCGATCTCACTCGGCAGCGGACCGCCACCTCTTCTCCCAAAATTCTTACCTTTTTCTCCCCGTCGTAAATCGCCCTTCCCAGAGACCCCTGAACCTGGAAGCCGATGAAAAGCATGGTGCTGTTTTTATCGGGCAAATAGCGGAGCTCGTGGTGCATGATGCGGCCGCCCTGAGACATGCCAGACCCGGCAATGATCACTTTGGGCATGGGCACATCGTTGATCATCTTCGACTCTTCGGTGGTAAGCGTCGTCTGCAACCCCGGAAAATCGAAAATAGCGTCCCCCCCGCGAAGCTTGGCCAGAGATTCGGCGTCAAAATACTCGGGGTTATTCGAATATTTTTTATAGATGGCCGTCAGCCTGATAGCAAGCGGGCTGTCGATGAAAACCGGAGCCTGGGGAATGCGGCCTTCGGAAACGAGCGAGTTGATCTCGTAAAGTAGCTCCTGGGTGCGCTCCATGGCAAAAGCCGGAATCATCAATGCGCCCTTGGAATTGACCGTGTCTTCGATGGCGTTTTCCAGAAGGTCCTGTCTTGTTGCGAGATCCTGATGCAGGCGATCGCCGTAGGTCGACTCAACAAGCACATAATCTGCCTGGTTCACGATCTCGGTATCTTTGACGAGCGGCGCCGGAACATTGCCAAGATCCCCGGAAAAAACGATTTTCTTTTTAACCGCCCCATCTACGGGCCGGCCGTCCTTGTCCTTCTTTGACTCCGTAGTCGAGACAACGACGAAGCTCGAACCCAGGATATGTCCGGCGTCGTAAAGCTCGATTTCGAAATCCTTGATTTTTTTGATTTCGTGATAACGAATGGTTTTCCAAAGGCCGAGCGCATCCTCGACATCGACGGCGGTATAAAGAGGTTCCCTGCCTTTCGCCTCGGCTTCGTTCCCGAGAATATGCTCGGAATCGAGCAACAGCTCTTCGGCAAAATCCTTGGCCGGAGGCGTGGAAATGATCGAGCCCTTAAACCCATCCCTTACGAGCTTCGGGACGCGGCCGATGTGGTCGATATGGCTATGGGTGATGATGACGGCGTCAATCTCTTTGAGGTCGAACGGGAAAGGCTCGAAGTTCGAATCTTCGCAATAGTGGCCTGCTTGCTCCAGACCACAGTCGATTAGAATGCGCGTCGGCCGATCTTTAGGATCAAGAGGCTCGCTTTCCAATAAATAATTCGAGCCGGTCACTTCCCCGACTCCGCCGAAAAAAGTTAATTTCATGGTGATTAAATAGATTATATCGCAGAATGTTCGATCGAGTGAGTCCTCTCTGGACAAAAATCGGGAAATGTGTTATATTTTAAAAATAGGCAATTTGATCGGACCTTGATTCATTTTCAGGTGAAAAACCACAATCGCTAAAGGAGGAGATTGTATGGCCGTGAGACCGAGAACAAAGTCCGTGCTCCAGCTGTATCGGGTCCCGACGAGTAGGGTCAAGGGCATTTGTTTCGTCAGGGCCTTCTCGGAGAGCCAGGCTCAACACTTCATCAAGAACGCTTTCCGGTCTGTCTTGAAGCTCGTGGCGAGCGTCTACATCGAAGATCAGCTTCTCCAGCCATACACCGATGAAGATGTCGTGCATAACTACGGCCTCTCCGCCTCGCTCCTGCCTCAAGGAAGATGCGCTTTCCGCATCCTGGACGGCAAGGTTGAATCCCTGTCCATCGGCTGATCCGGCTCCGCGCTGGCAGCCAAACCAGAGACCCGCTTACAACGGGCCTCTTTCTTATTTTATTTTTTTTAAAACCTCTTTCAGCTTTTCCCCGGAGGTCTTTAAATCAGGATTTATTTTCATCACTGCTTCCTTGGCCTCTTTCGATTTATAGCCGAGCTCGAGCAACGCCTGGTAAACATCCTCGTCCCAGGAGGCGGATTTTTTGCCGGACTCCGGGACAAAAATCTTGTCTTTCAGCTCGGTGATCAGCCTTTCGGCCGTCTTCTTGCCGATACCGATCGACTTGATGAGTACGTCCTTGTTGCCTTCGGCTATAGCGAACTTCAAATCCCCGACCGAAGCCAAATTCAAAATTCCCAGAGCGGTTTTTGGACCGACGCCGGAGACCGTATTTAAAAGCTCGAAAAATTCCCGCTCTTCTTTATAAAGGAATCCGTAGAGATCGAATCCGTCGTCTTTCACCCGGAGCTTGGTATAAAGCTTAATGTCTTCCCCCAGTTTCGGTAATTTGTTTTCGGATGAAGCCGGGAAGAACGTTTTGTAGCCCACTCCCGAAGTCTCCACGACAACATAACCCGGTCCCTTTTCCGTTAATTTGCCTTTTAAGCTGTAAATCATATACTTTTATTATATGACGAACGAAGATTTAGAAAAATTTGAAAAAAGACTGGTCCAAGAAGAGGCCAAAATCGAGTCCGAACTCAAAGCCACGCCCGATGTTGTCAATTTCGGCGACACCCAGGACGAGGAAACCGAAGAAGCCGACGAATCGACCGCGGCCGATTTGCAGGCAAGCAAGCAGGACATCTTGCTGCAGAAACTCGACGACATCCGTTCGGCTTTGAACAAAATCAAGAACAACGTCTACGGCATCTGCGAAATTGGCGGGGAAAACATCGAGATGGAGGTTCTCGAACTCAATCCGTCGGCGCGCTATTGCAAAGAGCACAACAAGCAGGAAAGCTGACATGCCCGCCAACCTGTCTCGCGTTTTCTCAGCGGAACTCGAGGGGGTGCAGGCGAGGATAATCGAAATCGAGGTCGACTTAAACGTCGGCCTTCATAGTTTTACGATCGTCGGCCTGGCGGACAAGGCACTGTCCGAGGCCAAAGAGAGGGTAAACTCGGCCCTCAAGTGGAGCGGCTGCCGGCCGCCGAACCGCGAAAACCGGAGAATCGTCGTCAACCTCGCGCCGGCGGATATCGACAAATCCGGATCGCAATACGATCTCGGAATCGCCCTCGCCTATCTAGTGGCTTCAAACCAGATGAAAGAATTCGACTCCTCGCAGATCCTTTTTGTCGGCGAGCTCGGCCTCGACGGCGGACTCCGGCCGATGCGCGGCGCCTTGAACATCGCCTCGGCCGCCGCCGAACAGGGATTTAAATCCATCGTCCTTCCGAAACAAAACGCCGAGGAAGCAAGCCTTATCCAAGAGATCGCCGTCGTCCCAGTTGGCAGCCTCGCGGAAGCCATCGACCACTTCGAAAACAAACGTTTGATCGATGTTTTCCCGAACCAAGAACCGGATTTCGAAAATATCGAAGCAGAATTCGACTTCGGAGACGTCCGCGGCCAGGAAGCGGCCAAACGGGCCCTGATTGTCGCCGCTTCCGGCGGCCACAACATTCTCATGTCCGGACAGCCGGGGTCCGGCAAGACCATGCTCGCCAAAGCCCTCGGCTCCATTCTGCCGCCGCTCACCCTGGCCGAAGCGCTCGAAGTCTCCAAGGTCTGGAGCGCCGCGGGAATGATCCCCGAAAATGCTTCTTTTATAAAATCGCGGCCTTTCCGGCAGCCACACCATTCAGCCTCGATCGTTTCCGTGATCGGCGGCGGCGCGAATCCCAGACCCGGGGAAATCAGCTTAAGCCACCGCGGCGTGCTTTTCTTGGACGAGCTACCCGAATTCCACCGGGATATTCTCGAAGCCCTGAGGCAACCCCTTGAATCTGGAGAGATCGTCGTTTCAAGGGCGAAGTCCAGCCTCACCTTCCCCTCGCGTTTCCAATTCGTCGCCGCTATGAATCCATGCCCCTGCGGATTTTACGGCGACCCGAAACGCGAATGTCGCTGTAGCGCCAACGAAATCTTCCGCTACCAGAAGAAAATCTCCGGCCCCTTGCTTGACCGGATTGACATTCAAATCCACGTTCCCAATCTGAAACTCGGCGAACTCAGATCAAGCGGCGGAGCGAGAAGCTCAGAAATCCGAAGAAGGGTCAACCAAGCAAGAGAAATTCAAAAAGAACGTTTTGCACAACAGAAAATCTCCCTACTCCTCAATAGCGAAATGTCTTCGAAACAATGTGAGGAACTTATCAATTGCGACCGCGGCGCCGACAACATGCTAAAGAAAATCTTTGACCAATCGGAGCTTTCCGGCCGGGGCTATTTCCGGATGCTCAAGGTAAGCCGCACCATCGCCGATCTCGAGGAATCGGAACTCGTTACGGCCGACCACGTAGCTGAGGCCTATCAATACAGATTAAAAAACGCCGCTTGAAAGCGGCTCTCACAAAAATCTTTTAGTTGACTTTCGCCGAAGACTGCGTGGCCAAACCGTTGTCCAAAGGCTGACCTCCGGGGACGATAAGTTCGACTCCCTCGGTTAAAATCTTGCCTTTATTGAAAGCGTAAATCTGCTGGGCCGGCACGTGGTAGCTGTCGGCGATCGATTCCACGGTCTCACCAGATTTGATTTCATGGATCACTCCGGAGACCGGAAGAATCACCAGGCTCGAACCCCGCTTCAAAGCCCTTGTCTTCAAACCGTTGGCCCACACGATGGTGTCTGTCGAAATATTGAACTTTCTGGCGACGGAAACAAGAGTATCTCTCGGCTGGACTTTATAGATCGTGGTTTCGGTCCGGCCGGCGAGATCGTCTTCAACCGTCTCCGAAGCCTCGAACAAGGCCCCTTCCGTGATCCGTTCACGGTTTAATCCGTCGGAAATGACTACCTCCGGGGAAATAATCTGGGAAAAGGCCGAAAACGAGCCGTCCGGCCGCAATCCCGGGAAAACCGATCCGAAAACCGAATTTTCGGCCAAAAACTTCGATAGCTTTTGGGCTTCGCTTTTTGCTAAAATACTCTGGCCGAAACCCGCAAAAAATATGGCGATTCCTATCGCCGCCAAGAAAACATATCTTGATTTGTGAGCTAAATTACTAATATGCCTATTATACCACAAAATCTGAACGATCGCCAGCTCGAAGCCGCCACCGCCGGCGACGGCCCCCTGCTCATCACCGCCGGCGCCGGATCGGGCAAAACCAGAACCCTGACCCAAAGATTGGCCTTTTTGATCCAGAAAGGGGTTCCGGCCGATCAAATCGTCGCCATCACCTTCACAAACAAAGCGGCCGAAGAGATAAAAAGACGGGTTTATCCGGAAATCAAATCCGGCAGGACGCCTTTTCTCGGCACCTTCCACTCTCTCGGCGCCCGGATATTGAGACAAGAACCTTCTTTCGGCCGGACCAGGGGCTACGTTATCTTCGACGACGACGATTCCTTAAAACTCATCAAAAACATCGTTAAGTCGCTCGATCTCGACAAGGAAAGGTTCCCGGCCGCTAGCTATCTCGGAAAAATATCGCGCGTCAAAAGCGAGCTTCTACGGCCGGAAGACCTGGGCGACGATATGGGAATCAAAATCTTCGAAAACTACGAAGCGGGCCTTGTCGAAGCAAACGCTTTTGATTTCGACGACCTCATTGAAAAGGTGGTCCGGCTCTTTTCGGAAAGCCCCGACGCCCTCGCCAAATACCGCGACCAGTTCCGGCACATTCTCGTCGACGAGTACCAGGACATCAACCAGAGTCAGTACGAACTGGTGAGGCTTCTCGCTTCCGGACACCGTAATTTGAGCGTCGTCGGCGACGACGCCCAGAGCATCTACAGCTTCCGCGGATCGGACTTCAGAAATTTTTTGAATTTCGAAAAGGACTGGCCCGAAGCCAAGGTGGTTACCCTCGACCAAAACTACCGTTCGACCAAGAACATTATTTCCGCGGCCGGGGAAGTCATCCGCCACAATACGCTCCAGCGGCCGAAAACCCTTTGGACCGACAACTCTGAAGGGGATTTAATAAAGGTTTTTGGGGCCTATGACGCCGAAGGCGAAGCCGAATGGCTCGCTGAAAAAATAATCGACCTGGGAGACTGGGAAAACACGGCCGTGCTTTTCCGAACGAACGCCCAGTCCCGGCCGATCGAACAATATTTCATTTATAACCAGATCCCCTACCAGATCTACGGCGGATTGAAGTTCTACGAAAGGAAAGAAATTAAGGACGTCGTCGCCTGTCTGCGCTACGGATTCAACCCAAGGGATATGATCAGCCGCGAGCGCATCGAGTCTTCCTTCAACCGGAAACCGGCGACCGAACTCATCGAACGACTGCCGGAAATGGCCGCGAGCCTCTCGCCGGCCGAACTCATCGGCTTCATTCTCCAGACGGCCAACTATCCGGCTCTCCTCGCGACCAAATTCAAAAATAGCGAGGAACGCATGGAAAATATCGGCGAGCTCGTCGGGTTCGCCGCCGAAGCCAAATCGCTCGAGGAACTGCTCGAGAAGATCTCCCTTTTCCAGGCGAACGACGAAATCAAGGGGGCTGATCGGCCAGGCGTGAAAATGATGACCATCCATCTTTCCAAAGGTCTCGAATTCAAAAACGTCTTCATCGTCGGCGTAAACGAAGGCCTCCTGCCCCACCACCGTTCGCTCGCGTCCAAAGACGAGCTCGAAGAAGAACGCCGACTGATGTACGTGGCTATGACCCGCGCCAGGGAGAAGCTTTTTATCAGCTTTTTCAACTTTCCTTCGAGATTTCTCTATGAGATTCCTCCGGAGCTCGTCGAGTTCGACGGCATCAGACCCAAAACCGACGAAGATACGATATACTTGGATTGATGAGGCGATTAGGCCAGCATTTTTTGAAAAACGAAACGGTTCTTGAAAGAATCGCCGGGGTTTTGGATATTTCTCCGGACGACGTCCTCATCGAAATCGGCCCGGGCCATGGAGAGCTGACCAAACATCTGCTCTATAAAAATCCGAGGAAACTGATCGCTATTGAACGCGACCCGAAACTGGCCGCCAGATTAATGCCTTTGTCCCCGGAAAAACTGGAAGTGGTTGAAGCCGACGCCCTCAAATCTCTGCCGGCAATCGTCGAAAACATCGGCTACGGCTACAAACTATGCGGCAATATTCCCTACTACATCACCGGCCATCTTTTTAGATTGATTGAAAATCTACCGCGAAAACCTATGATCTCGGTTTTCACCATCCAGAAAGAAGTGGCTGAACGCGCGTCCGCCAAGCCGCCGGAGATGAACCTGCTTGCAGGGAGTATCGCCTTCTGGGCCGAGCCCCAAATAGTCTTAAGCATTCCCAGAAAAGACTTTTCTCCAGAGCCCAAAGTGGATTCGGCCGTCATTCTCCTTAAAACCAAACAAATTGATAGAAGCGAAGCCGAACGCCAAAACTACTACGCCTTTATCAAGACGCTCTTCAAACAACCGAGAAAAACCATCCTTAACAATCTCTCGGCCCTCAAAATCAACAAGGGAGAAATCCAAAGTCGGCTCGAGAAACAAGGCATCGACCCCTCCATCCGGGGCCAGGAACTTTCCTTCGACCAGATCATCGAGTTGAGCCGTGTTTTCGCGGGTTAAAAATGGTATTATTTTAACAATGCGCAAATATTTCCTCTTGCTCGCGGTTGTCTTATCGGTCGTGCTTATGGTCGGAAAAGCGGAGGCGGCCTGCCGGCCCTCGGGACCGGCTTGCGGCCCGGACAAACCCTGCGCCGAAAACCAGCACTGTTCTCCCACCAGCCTCGGCGGATCAAGCGGCGTCTGTCTTCCGGCCAGCGGTCCGCTTGGATCGGGGTCAGACTGCTTTTGTAGCGTCGGATTGGCAAACGAATGCCCCAATGACTACAAATGCGTCCCCGACGACACCGGAGCCGACACCGGCCGGTGCTATATCCAGAGCGAAGCCGACACTTATATCCGAACCCAAGAAGCCAAAATAGGATTGGCTGGGGCCGAACAAATCGGCGATCAATGCGGCAATATTCCGCAAAAAAACGCTGAAGGAAAACCCACCGGCAAAACCGAATTCATGCCCTGCAAGGCGCCTCTCGTCTGCGTCTACGAGCCCCAAAGCGTTGTCGGCGTCTGCCAGCCGGAAGGAGATTCTAGCTGCATGCTGCCGCTTTTAAGCCTGAACATTACGGGCACTCTTGCCTGCGTCCTCACCAATATTGTCGGCGCCATCATCAAAGGCTTCGTCAAACTCGCTGTTTATATCCTTTCTGGAGCCATCGCTTTAAACTCGACCATTTACGGGGGCGCCAGCCTTGCCAAAGCCGGATTCGACGTCGTCCTCCAATTCGTCAATTTGTTTTTCGTTTTCGGAATCCTCGGCATCGGCTTTGCCACGATGCTGAGACCCGTGTTCCCGAATTCCAAGATCCTGGGCAAAATCGACAAAAACAGCCTGCCCAAGTTTCTTCTCGCTTTCTTCCTGGTGAATTTCACCTTCGCTCTGGCCGGAATATTCATCAGCTTTTCCGACAAAATAACTTTGGCGCTCAGCCAGATAGTCACCGATTCCAATGCCTGGAATTATTTCGGGAGAATCCCGGCGGCCACGCCGAATTCAGCCATTCTCGGAAACATCGAGGGCATTTTCCAACTTATCTTTATGCCTCTTCTCACGGCCCTCGTCGGCATCGGCATCATTCTCGTAATGTCCGCGATCGCCATCATGTTCTTCATCCGTTGGGGATACCTGACTTTCCTCGTCATCATTTCTCCCCTAGTAATTTTTATGAGAGTCTTCCCGGTTGTCTCCTTCAAGAAACTGTCATTTGAAGATTGGAGCCAACAATTCATCCAATGGTTGGTTTTCGCTCCGCTGATGATGCTCTTCATCTACATCGTGCTTAGCTTAAGCTCGATCGGCCTCGACGCGACAACCGAAACGGTCTTCGGTCAATCTTTAGGACTCGGCGTCGGCAGGCTGATCATCCAATTGGTTTTGCTCGCCATCGGCCTGCAACAGGCAAACAGTCTCAGCCTGGGCGGTGGGAAAGCCGTTTTCGGACTAGCCAGCCGCTGGCTTGAAAGAGCCAAGAATATCCCCATCAGGGAAGGTAAAAGCCTCGGCACTATTTTGGGAGGAAGAATCATGGCGGCTCCCCAATACCAACGCGCCAAGAACATACTCGCTGGCAGCTTCATTACAAGGCCCCTGGCCGTCGGCTCGGACGTGCTTGCCGGGAAATTAAAAGAAGCTCAGAAAAAATCCATCGGCGAATACGGCGCCGCCTATAAAGATTGGTCCAAAGAAACTCTCATCCGTTATCTGAACTCCGCGAATATTTCTTTGATGAATCCGCAAGCGCGCACCGCACTCTTACAGCAATTGCAGGATAAAAAAATTACTTCTTTTAAAGAAGGCGATCTGGCTAAAGTCGGCTTGAGCGAAGAACGCAGACAGCCCATCAATGAAAAAATCCGCCAGCTGGTTTTGGCCGCGCAAAGCATCAAAGCGACCGGCGCTTTCGAAAAAACAATGCCCCACCACGCATCAAATCCCGCCAAAATCGTCAAAGGCCTCAAGCCAAGCGAGATCCTGGATGTCGTGCCAGAAGCCTTTAACTCCAGACCTGTTGTCCTGGCCATAACCGACTCCCAATTCAGAAAACTTGGCGACGAAGGCACTAATGAACAAATAGAAAATATCGGGAAAACATTAAAAGCCATCAAAACAGATCCCGAAGACCCCCAGCAGAACCAGGCCTTCGAAAATACTGTCCGCAGATTAAAACGCATTCCTTCCTGGTCCGAATTGGTCGCGGAACTGGAATCGCCCCCGCCGAGCGGTCCCGGCTCCCAACCGCCAACTCCGATAGAGCCAAGTCCGACCTCCCCGACCAGCCCGGCTTCTCCGGCAATGCCCGCCGGCCCTTCACGGATTATCAATCCTTCCGAGGTTCAGCCCAATCCCGAAGCGAAGATCATCACGCCCGGAGCCCAACCTAATCCCGAAGCCAAAATTATTACTCCGGGAGCGCAGCCAAACCCTTCAGCGAAAATCTACGGGCCGGCTTCCCGCGATTACCCGATCGACATCAAACCAATGGAACGTTATCGAGAGGCCGCCACCGGTCCGGCTCGCATAATCACAGCCGGGAACCAGCCTAATCCCGAAGCCAAAATTATTACTCCGGGAGCGCAGCCCAATCCCGAGGCGAAGATTATCAAGCCGGGAGAAAAATAGATTATGGAGATTCCCCTCAACATCAAAACATGGCTCAATTCCGAGCCGATGATAGCTGTTTACGAAGAACTTGCCGGCAAATTCAACTTTGATATTTCGGTTTTGACGCTTACCCTTTATTATCTGGAGTCCAAACAAATATCTCCGGAGAATTTCGCGATAGAACTTCAAAAACGCGCCGGCCGAGAATTGCCGCCGGAGCTTCTTCAGCAGATCGTCGAAAAAATACTCACGCCGATTAAAAACAACCTGTCCGCGTTCGGGATCGATATTGGTCTTATCCCGACCGCTCCATCGCCGGCTGTCGCGACGCCGACGCCGCAGACCGAGCCCTTAGAGATGCCCATATCCGTTATCCCGGCAACGCCCTCGGAAATTCAGCCCTCTCCTGCTACCCCTTCGCCCTATATTCTCCATGAGGAGGCTGCTTTCAAAACCCTCGCCGAAGAACACGACATCAATTACGAACCGATCAGGCAGGCTTTCTTCAGCTCGAGCCAGGCCCAACCGACATTCAGGCAGCCGGCCCAGCCAGCCAGAATCCAATTTGGCGGATACAAGGAACCTGTCCCGACCGAACCAATAAAACCCCAACCGCCCGCGATCGGCAGGACCGAAGTCTTCGCCCCGAAAATCGTTCATTATTCCAGCCTCAAGACGCCCCTCAACCCGCCGACGCGGTCGGAAACACCGGCCCCCCAACCGACTGTTGTCCCGACCGAACCCGCGCCGGCCATTATCTCGCCGGCCAAATTCAATGATCGCGTCATTGAAAACACCGCCAAGTCCGCAGCCTCTCCCGAAAACAAGAAAATAGACTTAAGGGACCTTCCTTTGTAGAATTAATAGAGTCTTTTTCTGTTCGGAAAGACTTTAACAAAGCGATGCAATTTTTAGTTCCGCAGTTTATCAGCACCGAGAACCGCATCATCGGTTCTTTAACGCTCACCCAGTTCATCTACCTCGCCATTCCGGCGGCCATCGCCTACGCCCTGTATTTTCCTCTGGCGCATTGGGTTTGGATCATCGTCGCCGCCGGCCTTATGGGAGCCGGCGCCGGCCTGGCTTTTGTTAAAATAAACACCCGGCCTCTCCCGATAGTGGTCAGAGCCTCTTTTTATTATCTTACGCGGTCAAAACTTTACGTCTGGCCGGCTTACGCCGAAGAAAAACTGGTGGCCGTCGCCCCCGCCGGAGTAACGGCGAAGCCTTCCCTCACCAGCCTTTTTGAGCGCATCACCACGAGCGTCGCTCCGGTGCCGAAACGGGAAATGGCTTTCGAAGCCGATTTTATCAGAAACCAAAACGAGTGGCGCCAGAAATACGCCATTATCCAAAAAATAACCGGCGAAAAAGAAGCTGTCCGCCGCATAGATTACCGCTAACCCATGGCTCAGAAACAAAACATCTCCTCGGAGAACATCCTGCCGGTCAAAAAAATCGAAGGCGATTCCGTTTTTTTGAAAGACGGCGGACTCCGCAAGGTCATCATGGTGAACGGCGTCAACTTCGATCTTAAATCCGAGGAAGAACAGCAGATGATCCTTTCGGCCTTCGCCGATCTCCTAAACTCCCTCGACTATCCGATCGAAATCAGCGTCTCTTCGAGAAAGTTTTTTATCGACGACTATTTGAACCGGCTGAAAGAAAAAGAAAACCAGGAGCAGAACGAGATGATGCGTTCCCAAATCGCCATCTATCGGGAGTTCATCGAAAATTTCGTCGCCGAAAACGCCGTGATGAAAAAAGGTTTTTTCATCACCATCCCCCACGAGATCATCAGCCTGCCGACCATCGGCCGGCAACAGCCTCCAGCCGAGACAGAGCCGACGGCCGTCCGCGAAGCCAAAGAAAAACTTGATCTCAAGGCCAGCCAGATCATAAACAGCCTCCACCGCATCGGGCTCCGCGGCATTGTCCTCGAAGAAGCGGAGCTCCGAGAGCTTTTTTACAGCGCCTTCAACCCGGGAGAAAAACTGAATCCGGCCGAGGCCCAGAAATTCATCGGGCCACGGCGATTCGAGATCGCTCCGGACTCCCTAAAGGTGGACGAGCTGACAGCCAAATCTCTTTTTCTTTCCGGTTATCCGCGGTATCTCTCGAGCGGCTGGCTTTCTGGCCTCATCAATCTCGCCGAGCTCGCCGACATTTCCATCCATATTTCGCCCACCGAGACAGGAGACGTCTTGAGACAGCTCCGCAACCGATCAGCCCAGGTCCAGGTCCAACTTATGGAAATCGAAGAGAAAGGCCTGGTCCGGGATCCGATGCTCGAGACCGCCCTGCAGGATATCGAGGCCTTGCGAGACAACCTTCAGCAATCTCAGGAAAAACTTTTTTCGGTAAGCGTTTATCTGACCATTTTCGGCAAAGACTCTTCGGATCTCAACCGCATCATCGACCGCATTTCGAGCGGACTCGAGGCCAAGCTCATCTACGCCAAGCCTTTGCTTTTTGAAAACCTCCAGGGCTTCTACTCCACCCTACCGATCGCCGAGGACCGTCTGGAAATCGCGAATCCCTTCAACACCAACACGCTTTCTTCTTTCTTTCCGTTCGTCTCCGCCACCCTGTCCTCGGACGAGGGCATACTCTACGGCATCAACCGGCACAACAACACTCCCATCATCTTCGACCGGTTTTCTTTGGAAAACGCCAACACCGTCGTCTTCGCCAAAGCCGGATCCGGAAAATCCTATGCCACCAAGCTCGAAGTGCTCCGATCTCTCATGATCGGCGACGAGGTGATCATCATCGATCCGGAAAACGAATATGAAAACCTGGCGAATTCCGCGGGCGGATCCTTTATCAAGATTTCGCTCGATTCGCCGAACCACATCAACCCTTTTGACGTTCCGCAAATTCCGGAAGACGAGAGTCCGCCAGAAGTCCTGAAATCACACATCGTCAACCTGACAAGCCTTTTAAAGCTGATGTTCGGAGAGATCAAGCCGGAGGAAGAAGCCGTTATTGATCAGGCCATCACCGAAGCCTACGCCTCGAAAGACATCACGCCGAACAAGGACTTCTCCGGCGCCACGCCGCCGCTCCTCGAAGACCTGGAGGAAATCCTCCGAAATATCGAAGGCGGCCGTGCCCTGGCCGACCGGCTCTATCGTTTCACCAAAGGAAGCTATGCCGGGTTCTTGAACCAGGCTTCGAATATCGACACCAATAACCGGCTCATTGTTTTTTCCATCCGCGACCTCGAAGACGAACTCCGTCCGATCGCCATGTTCATCATTTTGAATTTCGTCTGGAACCTAGTGAGAGCCGACCTCAAAAAAAGGCTGATGATCATCGATGAGGCCTGGTGGATGATGAAATATCCGGATTCGGCCTCATTCCTTTTCGGCCTCGTCAAAAGAGCGAGAAAATACTATCTCGGCATCTCGACCATCACCCAGGACGTGGAGGACTTTTTAAGCTCTCCCTACGGCCGGCCGATCATCACCAACTCATCCCTCCAACTGCTTTTGAAACAGTCCCCTTCGTCCATCGAATCAACGGGCAAGGCCTTCGGACTTTCCGAATCGGAAAAGAATTATCTTCTTGAGGTAGACATCGGCCAGGGCCTGTTTCTCGCGGGGCTGACCCATGCGGCAATCGAAGTCGTCGCCTCTCCCTTCGAGCACCAGATCATCACTACCAATCCGGAAGAGATCGTCGAAGCCGAACAGGCCGAGGCGGCGCTCGCCGGAGAAGAAGGTCTCGAGGAGCAGGAAAACGTCTAATGGATAAAGCGTCTCCCAAAATATCGCTGCCCGAGGGGATCATTCTTTTTTTGGTGGCGATCGGAGCCGATCTTTTCGAACTCTTGAACGGACTTTTCGGCTTGGTGCCGGTGGTCGGGCTCATCTTCCTGTTTCTAAATTCTTTCGTCGCCCTTATCGCCGGCATTGTCATCAACGGCTATTTGCTTGTCAAAGGCATCAAAGGCGTTTGGTCTCTCGCCGGCGGCGTTTTCGAGCTCTTCCCAATTTTGAATATTTTACCCATCAAGACCATCACTCTGCTCGTTACTTTTTTCCTTATCAGCCGGCCGGAAGCGCAAACGATCGTCAAGGTTGCCGGAACGGCCAGGAAAACTCCGTTTTAAAAGCTGTCGTCTTTCCCAGGTTTTCGAGTATAATTGAAATAATATGTCCAATTTTTTCACGGGTGTCGCCTTGGCGAGCAACGGGACAACGTCTTCGAGCGGCATTCTCGAAGCGCTAAACAGCCTCATCCCCGGAGGGCTCGAAAATCTGTTCGTCTTTGCTTGGGAACTTGGTGGATTCATCGCCTTCCTCATTATTCTCTGGGCCGGATTTCAATACACGGTCCATGCAAACGACGTGGCCAAACAAAAACGTTCCAAAGAGATGATCACCGAGGCAGCCTGGGGCCTGGGGATCCTCGCCACGAGCTACATCATCATTTCCGTCATTAATCCTTCTCTTTTGGAGTTTAAAATCAATCTTCCTCCGCTCCAGAAAATAAATCTTCCTGCCGAAGGCAGGTCTTCGGGCCCGAGCAACGTCGGGGGATTAAGCCAACAACTGATCAACGGTTTCAGCTGGCCGACCCTTTCAAGCGGCTGGATCTCGTCTCCTTTCGGTCCGCGAGGCGCCTCCGTACATCACGGGATTGATATCGCGGTTAATATGGGGGCTCCGGTCTATGCAGCGGAGACGGGCAAAGTCATTGTCGCCAGCTTTGATCCGGACGGATACGGCAATTATATTCAAATTCAACACGCGAATGGCTATACCACGCTCTATGGCCACTGTTCCGAGCTGCTTGTGAGAGTCGGAGACACGGTTACCAAAGGCGAAGAAATCGCCTTGGCCGGAAGCACCGGTCGTTCAACCGGCCCGCACGTGCATTTCGAGATCGCCCTAAACGGCACGAGGGTCAACCCCCTCGCCAATCCTTTTAACCCCGCCGGTTAAAAAAACGGCCTTTCGGCCGTTTTTTTTGTTCCCGTCAAATTTCTTATTCCAACACCTTGATGATCACCTGCCTGCCGGATCCTTCGCCGACGCTCTCTGTCTTGATATCCGGTCTCAAAGAAAGCTCTGAGTGAACCAGCCTTCTTTCATAAGCGTTCATCGGCGGCAGAGCCACCTCTTTCTTGGTGGTGCTCGCCTTCCTCGCTCCAGCCCTCGCCAATTCGATAATAAGTTTTTCCCTCTCTTTTCGATAGTTGTTGATGTCAACGGTAATTGGGCCTTCGTCGAACTTCTTAGCTACCAGCTTAAAGACCCGACTGAAATGGTTGATAAGCTCTGGAACGTTGGCGGGTCCGGCAAACTCGTCGTTAATAAAGATGAGAACGCGCCTGTTCATCTCGTCAAAATCGACGTTTGCGTCCCTAAAACCGATCATTCCGACCAATTTTTTAGTTATTTCCTTTAAATTCTCCATTTTGCGCGCTTATTTTATTGACGATTAACTGCTGGCCGATTGAAAACAAGGTCGATGCCAGCCAGTAAAGCCCGATGGCCGCCGGCAGTTTCCAGAAAAACAAAGCAAGAAGTCCGGTCATCATCAAACTCGTGTTGATCGCCGTCTGCCGGCTTTTTTTAAGCTCCGGGGTTGTCTTTCCGAACAAGCCTCCGGGGGCAGCCATTACGCCCTGGATTAGCTGGACTCCGAGCGCCAAACCAAGCATTATCGTATTGCTTTCTTTGAGATTTATCAAGCCTAGAAACAAATAATTGACCGTCGTCGTCGGCTTAATAAAAGGGTAAAGATTCCCAATGGCTCCGCCATTCAAGCCGGTGATAATCACTTTATAAAGGGCATAGATAACCGGTATTTGGACGAAAGTGAGGAGGAGGCTGGCAAAAGGGTTGATTTTATTCGCCTTATAGAGCTCCATGATGGCTTGAAGCTGTTTTTCTTTATTCCCGGGATACTGCGCTTCGATCTTCTTCTGCTCGGCCTGGACCTTTATCATCGCCTGCTGTCCTTTTAGAAACTTATGGAAGAACGGGAAGAGCAAGAACCTCACGACGACGGTCAAAATCACGATAGCCAGACCAAAATCGCCCGCGACCAAATGCTCGGAGATCCAAACGAGAAGATTTAAAAACGGTCTGTAAAGCAATAAGTTAAACATGAAAAGCTTCTTTGAGTTCTTTAATAATAATCGGTTTATTATCCCCTATTTTGTTTATTTTGGCGAGGTTAATTATCAGAAAATCCCTGGGTTCGGCCGAGGGAGAAGACGATAAAACCCCGCTTTTGTCAAGAAAATCAAACACCAATCTTTTAAAGGCGATTCTTTGACTGGATAAGGGAATGTTTTTCTTCGTCAGAAAGACACCAAATCTCGAAAATGTCAAATGGTTTAGCCTGACTTTAATCAAGATCTGTCCGCCTCGGTAGAAAGCCAAAAAACCCCTGTTTGACAGGACGTTAAAGCGATGTCTTTTGGAAAGCATTAAACCGTCAGCCTCTTCCTTCCTTTGGCGCGACGCCTCGCAACCGTCCGTCTGCCGCCTGGGGTGCTCTGACGCTTAAGAAAGCCGTGCGTTCGGCTTCTCTTTTTCTTTCTCGGCTGATAAGTTAATGACATATATTAAAAATAATCGAATTATCCACAGGTAGTCAACAGTTTATGTTTTTTTGCTTCTTTTGACTATCAAGCTCCGCTTACCTAAAATTAAGCCATGAATAAGGAAGAGCTTTGGAAAAACGTTTTGTCAGAACTGGAAATACAAATTTCAAAGCCCAACTTCCTTACTTGGTTAAAAAACAGCCGCATGAACGATTACGAAAACGGAAAGGCGACTGTTATCCTCCCAAACCACTTCGCCAAAGAATGGGTGGAAACAAAATACCATAAATTAATCCTCGGCGTCTTAAGAAGCAAGGACGGATCGATCAGAAATATTAGTTATGCCGTCGATAGCGTAGTTTTCAAGAAGCCCGCCGAACAGGCTCCGGCCGCTCCTCAAAGCAAGCAATTGGTTTTCTCCGAACTTAAGATCGATCCCGAGACCGGACTCAATCCAAGATACAATTTGAAATCGTTTGTCGTCGGTTCCTCGAACGAACTGGCTTACGCCGCTTCGCTCGCTGTCATCGAAGAGATCGGCAAAAAATACAATCCTCTCTTTGTTTACGGCGGCACCGGCCTCGGTAAAACCCACTTGATCCAAGCTATCGGAAACGAAATAAAAAACAACTATAAAAACGTCAACGTCAAATATGTCTCCTCGGAAAAGTTCACGAACGACGTTATCTGGGCGATAAGAAACAAACGCGTCGAGGATATCAAAGAAGCCTATCGGAACGTCGACGTCTTAATAATTGACGATATCCAGTTCATCGGCGGAAAGGAGAAAACTGAAGAAGAATTCTTCCACACCTTCAACGCCCTTTACGAGGCCAATAAACAGATCATCATTTCTTCGGATCGGCCTCCGCGCGCCATTCCGATACTCGAAGAAAGGCTTCGTTCGAGGTTTGAAGGTGGAATGATCGCCGATATCAGCTTCCCGGACTACGAAACAAGGATGGCCATTATTAAAGTGAAGCTTCAAGAGAAAAGCGAGGCTTTCGACGACGCCGTTATCAGCATCGTCGCCAAAAAAATCCAAAGGAATATCCGGGAGCTCGAAGGTATTTTAAACAAGCTTATTTTCTACAGAAATCAGCACCAGGAGGGTTTTTCTATCGAACAAGTGGAAAATATCATCAATGATATTTTAACCCAGTCTGCGGTCAATATTAGCCCAACACACGTGCTTAAAGCCGTCTCCACCTTCTACGAAATCTCCCCAACCGACCTGATCGGTCGGGGCCGGAAAAAAGAGATCGTCGAGCCGAGACAAGTGGCTATTTATCTTCTGCGGGAACTTCTCAATATGTCTTATCCCTATATTGCCGAAAAAATGGGGAAGCGCGATCACACGACAGCCATCTACGCCTATGAAAAAATCAACCTTTCTCTTTCCAAAGACCAAGGGTTGAATCAAAAAATTTCTCTAATCAAGGATTTAATCAATAAACCCCAAAACCTGTGAATTATTCCGGGAATAAATTATGGATAAAAACAGACGAACGCAGATAAAAACTTTTTATCCACAAAAATAAATATCAAAAAACTTATTTAAAAAGCGTCGAAAAACAACTTATCCACCAATCCACACGGATAACTACTACAAATTTATATATGAAAATAATCGTATTACGTAATAATCTAAAAAATGCCTTGGATGCCGTCTCAAGAACGATCGAAGATAATCTCAATCTGCCGATCTTAAAAAATATCTTTATTAGAGCGGATCAGTCGAAAATCACCATCGCTTCCACTAATCTTGAAGCGGCTATCACAAAAATCGTTCCTGGAAAAATCACCGAGCAAGGAGAAGTAACGGTCCCTTTTAATCTCTTAAATAGTCTGATCAACAATCTTCAAAGCGAGCGCATTGACCTTGAAGCGAAAAAGAACAACCTTTTTCTTAAAACGGATAATTACGAAGCGACTATCCAAGGGATGAATCCTTCGGATTTTCCGATTATCCCCAAAATCACTCCGGAATCAGGAAGTTTTAATATCCCCGCTGCGGTCTTAAAGGAAGGAATCAATAAAATAATCAACGCTTGTCAAATTTCCGATTTGCGTCCGGAAATAAGCGGCATTCTTTTTAATTTCGAAACCAATGTTTTCAAATTGGTGGCGACCGACAGTTTTAGGCTAGCAGAAAAAACTATCCCGGAAACGCAATTTAAAAGCAATTCCTTAAAGGTTAAAAAAACCATTATTCCCTTAAAAACCATCCAGGAGTTGGTGAGGGTTTTGGATGACGAGGATGATGTCCATATTTTTATCGACGACTCCCAGGCGCTTTTCAAGACAGAAAGCCTGGAGATAATCACCCGGCTGATCGACGGGCAGTTTCCGGATTACGGGCCGATCATTCCGAAGATTCTCGAAACCGAAATAGTCATCGATAAACAGGAGTTGGTGAACGCTATGAAATTAGCCGGGTCGTTTACCGCGAGAAGTGGCGAAGTGATCGTTAAAGTGGGAGACGACAAAAAGATCGTCGAGGTCTATTCGGCCGACAGCGGACTCGGGGAAAACAAATATTTGATTTCCGCGAAAATAAACGGCGACCCAGTCAAAGCTTCGTTTAATTGGAAATATCTCCTGGACGGATTGAAAAACATTTACACGGATACGGTTTTATTCGGCCTCCAGGGAGACAGCCGGCCAGCGATCATCAAAGCGCCGAACGACACTTCTTATTTCTATATTTTAATGCCGATCAAAGATTAATCGGTCTCCTTAAAGACGATTATTGTTTGTTCGGTGGAGTTCCCTAAAGCATTTGTCGCCCGTAAGGTTAACGAATTCTGGGGGTTTAATGGAGTCGTCCCGAAAACAAAGCGATAATCGACGATGTTTTTTGAACCGGCCTGGAAAACGTCTATCGGCTGACTGTTTAATAGGAGTTCGATGCTTTTTACGCCGGATTCGGCCGAGACAGACGCTTTCAATTCGGACGAGGAATTAATAAAGTCGCCGTTTTTCGGGAAAGACAGGCTTATGGTGATATTTTTTTCACCGTTTAATTCCACTCGGCCGTCGCTTTTAAAGGTATAAGTGGCCTGGCCCCAATAAAGAGGCATGCCGTTTTGGGTCACCCAGGCTCTGACGTCTTCTTCCCAATTCTGGTATTGCGGATCGGAAATCCGGTTTAAGAAATAAAGGAGGTCGTGAACGTTGCTTCGGTCGATCGCTCCCAAAAGTATCGGCGAATCGGAATAGATGGGATCTGGCTTGATAAAGGTAAGGCCGGGTTCGTTTTTAAAGGCTTCGATAGCGAAGTCGTGCCAGGTTGGAATTGCGGCCAGAATACTTGATCCGGCTTTTCCCAAGGGGTGGCGGTTGTTGTTGCCGGCCCAGAGACCGACCACGAGCCGCGGCGAATAGCCGAAGGCCCAAGCGTCGACGTAGTTGTCGGCGGTTCCTGTCTTAAGGGCGATCTGTTTGCCCGGGACCTGGGTTAGGTAAAGGTTTGATCCGAAGAGCGGCTCCCTGAGCTTTGGATCGGAGAGGATGTCGTTTACGAGCCTCGCATATTGGGCGTCGACGGCTCTTTCTGGTTTCGGTTCGAATTGTTCCAAAACGTTCCCCTTGGAATCGGCGATGCTCAAGATCGCGGTTTGAGGATTGAAAACACCGTCGTTTGCCAGGGTAGCGTAGGCATTCGTGAGTTCGGTCAGTCTGATTTCCCCTCCTCCCAGGGTGAGAGAAAGCCCGATGCGGTCGGGATCATTCAAGGTAGTGATGCCGAATCTTTCCAGCCAGTTGATGGCATTTTGGAGCCCAACGACATGGAGCACTTTAACCGCCGGAATGTTTAAAGACCGCGCCAGGGCGTCTTTCAACATGATCGGCCCCCTGAAAAGACCGTCGTAATTTTTCGGATGATAGCATTCTTTGTTTTCATCGATGAGGTTCGGGACAGCCGGGCAATCAGAGCTGTTGGCGCGGAACTCCGTCGGGACATCGAAAACGACGGTGTCGGGAGTCAGGCCTGATTTGAATGCTAACGAATAGACAAAGGGTTTTAGAGCGGATCCGGGCTGTCTCAATCCCTGAGTGGCGACGTTGAATTTTCCCTCGAAGAGGCAGTTTTCCCCTTCAACGCAACCGGCTGGTTCGGAATCGGCGAAATAATCCCTTGACCCGACCATGGCGAGTATCTGGCCGTTGGTCGCGTCTTCGGCAAGTAGGGCGACGTTGTGGCCGTTGATCATCTCAATATTCCTTTTTCCGCCGGAGGCCACTTTCTCATTCGCTAGTTTCTGGAGGTCGACATCCAAGGTGGTGATCACCTTCATTCCCGATCTCCTCACGAAGTCCTCCCCGTATTTCTGGTTTAAATAATCCTGGACGTAAATGACGAAGTGGGGCGCGATATGAAAGTTGGCCCTTTGGGGTTCGGCAAGGACTCGTGGCTTGTCCGCTCTCGCGGCTTCCAACTGCTGCTTGTCGATGAACCCGACTTTTTCCATCTGTTCGAGCACGTATTGCCTGCGGCCTTCGAGCTCGATGAGGTGGGACCCCCAGGGAGAAAAGTAACTTGGCCCTTTGGCCACGGCCGCGAGCAGGGCCGCTTCGGACAGACTAAGATCGGAGGCGTGTTTGGCGAAATAGGTCTGGCTCGCAGCCTCAATGCCGTAGCTGTTCTGGCCGAAGGGAATCTGGTTTAAATAGAGATTCAGGATTTCGTCCTTGGAATAAAGTTTTTCGATGCGATAGGCGAGGATGATCTCCTTGAGCTTTCTCGTTATCGAGCGTTCGGTCGTTAAAAAGGCGTTCCGGGCGAGCTGCTGAGTGATGGTTGAGCCGCCCTGGGAAGCGCTTTGTTTCAAAATGTCGGCGATAAGGGCCCTAGTCATGGCCGCGATATCGAAGGCCGGATGGCCGTAGAATTCCTTATCTTCGACGGCGATCACCGCTCGCCTCATAACATCAGGGATTTGATCTGCCGAGAGAATAGTGCGGCGCTCCTCACCGTAGATTTCGTAGAGCATCACCTGCCCGGTGCGGTCGTAGATTTTGGTTGACTCGGTCTTGATGTCGCCATCGAGCTGAGCGACTGGCGGAAGAGTCTTGCTCAAGCGGTAGAAGACCAAGAGGCCGGCGAGCGCGGCGAAAATTCCGAGAGCGACGACCGAAATAAAAATGTCTCTATAGACGTTATCTTTTTTCATGGAGCCGTGTTTTAATCAAATCCGCCTTGGTTTTATTATAACCAAGGCGGATTATTATAGATATAGATTACTCTATCAGATTATCTTCTTTTACCACTCGTCGCCGTCTTCGTCGCCCATTTCCTCGTCTTCGTCCTCTTCCTCGTCTTCGTCTTCAAGATCACCCACCCCTCCGAGGAAATCGGTGTCGGAATCATTAGACTCCTCTTCCCCCTCTTCGAAGTTATCCATCAGAAGATATCCTTTGTTATAATAATCCGTCATCATCGTGAAAAGTTTCGACCTTTCGAATCTTTTGGTTTATTTTTTGATAACTTGAAAAAGTATAATTGTTTTTTCTTCGCCGTCAAGAGTTAATTCCCGGGTTATCGAGGCAGGCGACGATGGCGATCGCCAGGGCATCCGAAGCGTCGTCGAGCCCCGCGAAGTCCTTGAGTCTGAGGAAAATTTTAACCATTTTTAAGACGGCCTTTTTGTCGCTCATGCCGTAGCCGGTGATGCGCTGTTTGACTGTCGTCGGATCGTATTCTAAGACGGGCGCGCCCGATTTTCTCGCAGCGAGCATAATGACGCCGCGCGATTCGGCCACCGAGAGGGCGGTCTTCCGGTTTTTGGAAAAATAGAGTTTTTCAATGGCGATGGCCGAAGGCTTGTTTTTTTTAACGAGTTTTTCAATTTCTTTTTCCAGAAGGGCCAGCCGGTCCGCGGTTTGGCCGGGTCGGAATTCGATGGTCCCGTAATTTTTCGAACAAAGGTCCCGGCCGCTTTTTTCGACAAGGCCGAAACCGATACGGTGGCTTCCGGGATCGATCCCCAAAATCGTCAGATTTTTCATAAAACGGCGTTCGTGTAAATCGCGGTTACCTCGTCGATGTCCTCCAGGGCGTCGATCAGGTTTGAAATTTTTTCTCGGTTTTCTTCCGAAACCGCCTGCGTGAAATTCGGGACAAACTCCCCGTCGGATTGGTTGAAGGCCCATTTGGCCGATCCGGGCAAGCCGATTTTGGCGTCGAAATCTTTGGCTACGGCCTTAATGTCGGCCATGGTCCGGTTGGTATTTGCGGTAACGCCGGCGACCATGAAAGCCGACCCTTCGGGCCCGTACATTTCGACGAGGATTTCCTCGCTCGGCTCCTCTTTGGCGCGCTTGATGGCCCGGTCAATGTTTTCTTGGGGTATGTTGGCTTCCTTGGCTTTAAGCACGGCGTCGCGCAGTCGCGGATTGAATTCTGGATTCGGGTCGTCTTTGGCCGCGACCTGGATATTGCCGAGGAGTTTGGTGAAGAATTTCGCCCGTTTTTTATCGGTGACTTCCTTCTTGTGTTTGATTTGAGACCATTTGCTGTGTCCAGACATATAATTTATGATGTTTTCAATGGCTGAGAATGCAGATTTCCGAGATGGGATAGAAATCTCGGCGTTTCTTCCTACAACCATAGCCGATTTTGGGAAGAAAATTCAAGATTTAAACGACAAAAAAGCAAGCGCCTCTGAATTTTTGGAGACGATCGTCGCTTCGAGTCTCGGCCTCGACGCTTCAGACATTCATTTGGAGATCGAAGAAGGAAAAACGCGCTTGCGGGCGCGCATCGACGGCGTTTTGAATGATATCGCCGAAATCGGCAGGGATTCTTACGCTTTGATTTTAAACCGGATCAAGCTTTTGGGGAATTTAAAACTGAATGTCCGCGACGTGGCCCAGGATGGTCGCTTTACGGCGCGCGTTTTGGAGCCCGCCGGAGCGATTGACGTCGAAATCAGAGTTTCAGTCAACCCTTCGGAGTTCGGCGAGACCGCAGTTTTAAGATTGCTGAACCCGGCGGCCATCTCTTTAAACATCGGCGACCTTGGCCTGCGCAAAGATGATGAAGCTGTGATGGCCGAGGAGCTGAAGCGTCCGAACGGCATGATCTTGGTTACCGGGCCGACCGGATCGGGCAAAACCACTACGCTTTATGCTTTTTTGAAGTCTGTTTCCAGTCCGGATATCAAGATTATTACCATCGAGGATCCGATTGAATATCACCTCCCGGGCATTGAACAGACCCAGGTTGACGAAAGCGCCGGATACACTTTTGAAAACGGCTTGAGATCGATCTTGAGGCAGGACCCGGACGTTATCCTGGTCGGTGAAATCCGCGACGAGCAAACAGCGGAGATCGCGCTTCACAGCAGCCTTACCGGCCACCTGGTTTTTTCCACCTTGCACACCAATAATGCCGTCGGCGCCGTGCCGAGGCTTCTTGATTTGGGCATCAAACCCTCGGTTATCGGACCGGCCTTGAACGTGGTCATCGCCCAAAGGCTGGTGAGAAAACTTTGTGAAGAATGCCGGGAATCGGTTGATCCGTCCGAGGAGACAAAAGAGAAGATAAAAAGTTTTCTTGATGCCCTTCCCGGAATCGTGGACAAACCGAAAGCAGAAGAGGTTCGTCTATACAAAGCGGTCGGCTGCCCCGTCTGCAACAACACGGGTTATAAGGGGAGAATCGGCATTTTTGAAATATTGAGATTCGATAAAGAATTCGCCTCCATCATCGCCGAGAATATGACGGAGTTCGATATTGAAAAAGCCGCTGTCAAAAAGGGGTTTGTCGGCGCGCAGGCGGACGGTTTGATTAAGGTGTTGAGAGGCGTTACCTCATTTGAGGAAGTAGAGCGCCAGACAGGCCCGATAGCTTGGAAAATAGTTTAGAAAACAAAAAATCCGCGAAGGAATTTCGGTAAGCTTAAAAAAGAATGATCTTTCTTTTAAGAATCAAAAGAAAGATTTAGAATTGTCTCGAGGCGTAACCCAGCCGGAGCCAGATAGGCCGATGACTAAAAACAATTCCCATACCGAAGATCCATTGCGGATTTAACTCAAGATAGCATATCGCAGGATATTTGTCAAGAGATGAAAAAAACCCCTATTCAGCCGCCGAAAATCGATGATTCGAACGTTGATCTCTTATTGAGACCGCGAGTTTTCGAGGATTACGTCGGCCAGGAGACGATCAAAAGAGCGCTGGCTGTCATTTTGGGGGCGGCCAAGCAGAGAAACGAGGCGCCGGACCATCTTTTATTCTACGGCCCGGCCGGACTTGGAAAAACCACGCTCGCCCATTTGGTGGCGAACGAGCTCGACGTCGAAATTAGAGAGACTTCCGGGCCGGCGCTCGAGAAAGCCGGAGATTTGGCTGCGGTTTTAACCAACCTCGAACCGCACGACGTCCTTTTTATAGACGAAGCCCACCGTCTCAATAAAATGATTGAAGAAATTCTTTATCCGGCGATGGAAAGCCGGAAACTAAACATTATTTTGGGTAAGGGTCCGGCTGCCAGGACCATCTCCTTAGACTTGCCCCCCTTTACTTTGATCGCGGCGACGACGCGGGCGAACCTGCTTTCAAACCCTTTGAGATCGCGTTTCGGAGCTTCGTTTCGGCTGGATTATTATTTTTTGAAAGATATCGAATCCATTTTAAAAAGATCGGCCAAGATTTTAAATATCGCGATCGAAGACCCGGCCGTGGCAAGCCTGGCCGCCGCGAGCCGCTTCACTCCGAGAATCGCGAACAGGCTTTTAAAGAGAAGTCGGGACTTCGCCGAGATGAACCAGGTGTCGGTAATCAAGGAAGAAACCGTCGATAAGGCGCTCCAGCTGCTTGATATAGACGAATTTGGCCTTGAATACATCGACAGGAAGTTTTTGGGGCTTATCGCCAACCAATTTGGCGGCGGCCCGGTCGGCCTCAACACTCTCTCGGCGGCCTTGGGGGAAGAACGCGGCGTGATCGAGGAGGTTTACGAGCCGTATCTTATGAAAATCGGATTTTTAAAAAGGACTTCGTCCGGTCGAGTGATCACCGAAGCGGCCAAAGAGCATCTAGCCAAGCCTTGATGACGAAGGTCAAGACAGAGTCTTTTAAAGAAACCCGGGCCCTGGCCGAGGAATTCATCGAGGATGTTTTACGCAAGAGGAAGCCCAAAACCGGAGCGTTGGTTTTACTCCTTTCCGGCGATCTCGGTTCGGGCAAGACGACTTTTATCCAGGGAGCGCTTCGTTATTTCGGAGTGAGGCGAGCCACCAGCCCGACTTTTGTCTTGATGAAACACTATCGGCTTTCGCGGGCCAAGCTCGGCGTCAAAGACGTCTATCACGTCGACGCCTATCGCTTGCGGAGCTTCGGCGACTTGAAGGAGCTTGGATTCGGAGACGTCTTGAAATCCAGCCGGGCGCTCGTGATGATCGAATGGCCGGAGCGGGTCCGGACGAGCCTGTTCAAAGATGCCAAGATGATTTCCTTCGCCTGCGGCGAAAAAGAGAATGAACGGATAATCAAGTTTTAAAACCATGCCGGATAAAATACTTCTTCTGATAGACGCGAATTCCCTAATTTATCGAAGTTTTTTCGCTTTGCCGCCGTTTACTGCCCCCGATGGCCGGCCGACCGGCGCCCTTTATGGTTTGGCGAATGCTCTTTTAAAAATATTGAAAGAGATCCACCCGGAGTACGTCTTCGCCGCTTATGATCGGCCCGAACCGACTTTCCGGGAGCAGGAATTTGAAAATTATAAGATCACCCGGCCGGCTGCGCCGTCGGATTTGATCGCCCAACTCAAGGAATCGAAACACATGATGGAGCATTTCAACATCATGACTTACGAGATGCCGGGATTCGAAGCCGACGATCTGATCGCTACGCTTGTTGAGAAGTACAAATCCCGGGACGATCTCCGTATCGTTATTCTTTCCGGAGACCACGATACCCTGCAGCTCGTTGAGGATCCGAAAGTGAGCGCCTGGATTCCTCAAAAAGGCGTGAGCAGCTTTACTGTCTACGACGAGAAGGCCGTCATCGAAAAATATGGCGTGCGGCCGGATCAGATTCCGGATTACAAAGCTTTGGTCGGAGACAAGTCTGATAATATCCCCGGGGTGTTGGGTATCGGGCCGAAAACAGCCGGAGAAATCATCAGGGAGTTCGGATCGATCGAGGATTTTTATGGCCTTTCGCCCGCCCCGATCAACAGCGGCTACAAGAAGCTGATCGCCGGCAAAGAGATGGCCATGCTCTCGAAAAAACTGGCGACCGTGAGAAGAGACGTTCCCCTACCCGAAGTCGATCTGTCCACTTTGAAATTTGGCATCGTCTCCAAAAAAGATTTGATGGATTATTTCACCGAGCTCGGATTCCATTCTTTGGCGTCAAGGCTTGAAGTGGTAGAATAATAAAGATTTGGACAAAATCTTTTCGCAAATTAAAGGATGGTGGCGATCCCCGCAGATGACGGGCTTTTGGTTTTTTCTCGCCGCCGGGATTCTCAATCTCGTTATCGCGATCAGCTACCTGACTGGCATTTGGCTATGGTTGGATCTTGCCGCTGTTGTCGTTACCGGCGTTTTTGTCTTTCGGGCGGGCTACCGGGCGATGAGAGAAAGCCGCCAGGCTGTTTTTAATTACAGGAGGCTCCAGAGCATCGTCTCCAATCTAAGCGACGGCATCATAAGTTACGACAACAATCTCGAGATCACCGAGATGAACGCCGCCGCCGAACAGATTTTTAACATCCAGAAAGACAAGGTCATCGGCAAGAAGATTTCTCCCGAATGGGGAGCTAATCCGGAGCTAAAACTGCTCGCTCAAGTGGTTTTTCCTTCGCTTGCGCCGACAGTTGTCAAAAGGAGCGAGCCCGGGGTATACCCCCAGGTCGTCGATATCTCCTTCGTCGAGCCGGACATCGAGATTCGGGTTTCAACCGATCGAATAACGACGGACAAAGGAGAGGTGCTCGGATTCGTCAAGGTGGTCCACGACCGGACCCGGGAGATCGAACTCCTGCGGTCAAAATCGGAATTTATCACCGTGGCCGCCCACCAGCTCCGGACACCCCTTACGGCCGTGCGCTGGGCCCTCGAGAATATCAACATTGTTCCGAACCTTGATCCGAACATCAAAGAGTTGACGGCGACGGGTCTTTCCGCCTCCGGAAAGCTCATGAAAATCATCGAGGATCTTTTAAACACTTCGAAGATTGAAGAAGGGCGTTTCGGTTACGAGTTCCAGGATATGGATATCGTCGCCTTTCTCGAAGAGGCTCTTTCGGGAGTCCAGGCGATCGCCAAAGAATACGGAGTCAGTCTTTATTTCGATCGGCCGGCCGACAATCTCCCGGTTGTTATCAGGATGGATCCGAAAAGACTCGGCATGGCTTTTTCAAATCTGCTCGACAACGCCATCAAGTATAACGTCAAAAACGGCAGCGTTACCGTGAAGATCGAAAAGATGACCGATCGGCCGTATGTGAGAATAAGCGTTCAAGACACAGGCGTCGGCATACCGGAGGAAGACATGCCCAAATTGTTCAGCAAGTTTTATCGCGGAGAGAACGTGGTGCGCGACGAGACCGACGGCACGGGGCTTGGCCTCTATATCGCCAAGAATATTATCCTTCGTCACGGCGGCGGCATCCAGGCGGAGTCGGTTTTGAACCGGGGAACGACTTTTTACGTTTTTCTGCCGACCGATCCGAGACTGATCCCGCCGAAGGAAATAATCTACGGCGAGACGTAATCCTTATCGTCGATGCCAGAACTTCCGGAAGTTCAAACGATCGTCGATGACCTTGATAAGAAAATCAAAGGCCGGACGATCGTCGATGTCTGGACGGACGCGCCGAATTTGATTCGCGAGCCGTTTTCGCAGTTCAAGAAGGAGATCGTCGGCCGGAAGATTGTCGGCGTCGATCGCCGGGCGAAAAATATTTTGATCCACTTCGACTCCGGAAAACTGCTTCTGACCCATCTTAAAATGACCGGTCATTATCTTCTCGGCCAGTGGATTCTTTCTTCGAAGGGGGCCAAGCCGGTGAAAGCGGCCGGTCCGCTTATGGAGAAGGTGAACAGCTACATCCACGTTGTTTTTTCTCTTGATAACGGCCAGATGCTTGCCTTATCCGATCTTCGTAAATTCGCGAAGATTATGTTCGGCGACGCCGAGGAAATCACGGCCGCGGCCAAGCTTGATCGGTTGGGGCCGGAGGCAACCGAAATTGACTTCGAGAATTTTAAGAATCTCCTAAGAGACTCTCGAAAGCCGATCAAAAAATTGCTGATGGATCAGGGCTCGATCGCCGGCATCGGCAATATTTATTCGGACGAAATCCTTTTCGACGCCAAGATCCATCCTTTGTCTTCGGCCGATTCTCTGGATAACGAAAGGCGGAAAAAACTTTATGATTCGATGAAAAGAATACTCCAAGAGGCCATTATCCTTCGGGGCGTCTCGGTTTCGGATTTTCGCGACACAGCCGGTGCCGAAGGCGCTTACGGCCCGAAGCGCCTGGTTTACCGCCGCGAGAATCAGCCTTGTCCGGGGCCCTGCGCCGGCAAGGTCAAGAGGATGAAGATCGGAGGCCGATCAGCTTATTTCTGTCCTGCCTGCCAGAGATTGTGAATCTTCGCGGGTTTCGGGTTATCATAAGGCCATGGTTTTGCTTTTCTACGGGCCGGATTCTTATCGCCGCAAACAGAAAACGGATGAAATCATCGCGGCTTACCGGCAAAAGCACGGCGATCTCGGGGTTTTCAGAGCCGATCTTGAAGACGATCTCCAGGCTTTCGACGACGCCGTCGAATTTTTGAGAAACCGATCCCTTTTCGACCCCCTTAAGATTGTTGTTTTGAAAAATTTTTCCGGCGCTGATTTCAAGGCGGGAAAGAAGATCAAGGAGCTTAAAGAATTGGTCGCTCTCTATAAAAATAGCCGGGACACGGTGATTCTTTCGGCTGACTCCAAGCCCGGAGCGGACTTCAAGTTTTTGTTCGAAACCGACATCAAGTCGCAGGAGTTCGAAGAGCTTGGCGAGGCCGGCCTGACGAAGTTTATCAAAAACGAAGCTGCGAAGCGCGGCTTGGAGCTGAAAGACGACCAGATATCCTTGCTCAAGGATAATTTCGGGGTCGACACTTGGTCCATTGCGACCGAACTCGACAAATTGTCTTTGAGCGGAGAAGGATTGTCGCTCCGGAGGCGCTCCCAGGCCCCGGAGTATTTCCAAGCCCTGAACGTCTTTAAATCGGGTAGATCTTTAAACCACAAATTATGGGCGCTCGAAGCGCTCTTGAGTCAGCTTAGAGAAGACCCGGCAAGGATATTCAACAGCCTGCCTTACGGCCGGCCGCCGATAGACCAAAAAAAATGGCTAAACATGTTAGCCGATTATGACGTGGCGGTGAAATCCGGAAAACTGGATTACGAAGAGGTTTTGACCGATCTCGCGATCAGCTGAGCCAGGCGCGATTTCAAGCGGCTCGATTTGTTCTGCTTCACCAGGTTTGCTTTTGCGGCCTTGTCTAAGGTTTTGTAAAGCGATGGCAGATATTGTTTGGCTTCTTCGGTTTTGCCGGCGGCGATCAATCTCCGGTACTGCTTGATAGCCTTAAGAAGGGTCTCTTTTTTACCCGCATTCACAACTCGCCTTTTTTCGGATTGCCTTAATGCTTTTTTCGCTGATCTGATGATTGGCATATTTAAGCAGATTCAGAATAACAAAGAAGAAAACGCCTGTAAAGGCCGGCGGATCAGTCTTGACTAGTCTATCTCGAGAAGATATTGAGTCGGTCGAGAGGCGCGAAATTATTCCATTTCTGGATAACCGACCCGTCAATGGCGGTGATCGTCGACATCATCGGCTGATTGTAGGCGTTGTAGGTGGTCGGATTGTTGTAGAGGATGCAGGTGCCGCAGCAACTGGTGTTGAAATAAGCCACGCCATAAGTGCAGGTGTTCCAGTTGTAAGAACTTAGCGAGTTAAGGACGACAACCGGATCAGATCCGATATAAGTAAAGCCGGTCGGGCCGGCATTGACGCCGGTCAGGGAAAAAGTCGGAGATTTATTGAAGGTCTTCTTTTGCTCAGCTGTCGTAATCGCCATTTTGCTCCAGCTGGTGTTCGGTATGAGATACCAGTAACGCATGGCCAATCGGTATGGGCTGATGAGCGACGGTTCGCCGATCGTCTGATAGAGTTGGTTAGGGAACGTATCGGCCCAACGGCTGTCAGCTGCCTGGCCCTTAACGGTTGATTGGATAAGGGTCCATCCTCCGCCGTCGGTCGTCATGTCGCAATATACCCTGATTTCCGGCTCAATGCCTTCGGCATCGGCGTCTATCCAATAAAGCCCGTCGGGACTCTGCGGATATTGGGTTTTGATGGTTTTACAGCTCCTCCCCCAAATTATATCGGGCGTAAGATCGAGATCTGTTCCGATCGCGTAGACAAAACCGTCTTGCCTGAGCGAACCAGTGGCTTCGGTATCTGGTTTCTCTTGGGCCCGTTTCTGGGATTCTAAAAACGAGGTCAACGAATACGACCCTCCCTCCACAAAACTGTAGTAATAGGAAACGTTGTTTGCCGGATCAACAGGCAAGACCGCGATAGGAGAACCTCCAGGAATGGAATTGAAGTTCACCGGTATCCAGCCTGTTCCGTCCACCTTCTTCAGGTTTGCTGTGGAAACGCAATGATAGCTGTAGCCGGAAGGAATATCTGGGAGGCTGTAGGAAGAGCAATCCGGATTTGTGTCGGGCAAAGAAAGGTAGATGTTCTGCGGGTTTCCGTAGAGCTCCGACACCTGGGTGGTATACGAGGTGAAAAGCTGGCTCAACGTCTTCATATCGGCTAGCCTTTCCGAATCCCGGGCTTGTTTCAAGAGCTCAGCTGGCCTCAACACGAGAACCGTGATTCCTCCCATGATTCCAAGGATCCCTATGACAAGGAGGAGTTCGACGAGAGTGAAGCCCTGTTCCAGACCTGCGGTTGGAGACGGGATGGAGGAGGGGCGCGCGAGTCGCTTGTCAGCTAGTCTGGACAATTTGATTCGTGAAATCATTTTAAATGTTTTGGTAATGTCTGATAAGGCAACTTTCCCCAGTAATTGTCAAGCTGATTAAATCGATCCTCCAGCCAGTTTCAAGATCAACCAGCTCTGGATGCTGGCCAACATACCACGCACATGTCTTTTTTAACTTGGCCATTTTCTTGGCAGTTAAATTATCTTCGGGCTGTATAGAATTTTGAAATTTGAGCTTGTCCTGGTTATGTTTGGCCGCATTTTGGCCAGGTTGTGACATGGCCATTTGGCCGGGTTTGTGGATAGTTTTGACCTCGATAAAAACAAGTGTCCGACCTCGAAATTTCGTGATTATATCTATCTCGCCGAAGGGTCGCCAAAAATTTTGGTCGAGTATCTGATAACCATTGTCCACGAGATATCCACAGGCGATTTCTTCGCCCTGATCCCCTTTTATTCTATTTAAAGAGCGCATAATTAAGTATAGCCTGTTTTCGGAAAATTTGTTGCGCTGGCCAGCTTTAAAGGTCAACTGATGTTTCACGTGAAACATCGGCTGTTGGCCTGGCCAAGTAATTAGGACATGTGGCCATCGGATTTATGGGCATGTTTCACGTGAAACACCAGAATTTTATCTGTGAAACAATTTTGTTTCACACCGGAATAAAAAATGTTTCACGTGAAACATTGTAAACACCGAATTGAGGTTTTTCCGGGTTTTTTAGAATATAGTGTTTCACGTGAAACATCGTAAACTAGCCTCGTGAAACATTTTTATGCAAACAAAATGTTTCACGTGAAACATTAAAATTTCGGTTTTATGAAAAACGTAGATTTAACGCGACGGATCGATTATCAATAAAAAACGATGTTTCACACTTTGTGTAGACAGCGTCGCAAAATATTAAGTTGTGCTGATTAACGTAGATGTAGATTGACAGATCGATTATTTAGACCATTCTTTAACCTAGCTTGGCCAATAATTCTTCGTCACTCGGCCACGTTTTGGCCACGTGGACATAGTCCGGCCATGTGGCCAAATTTATTAAAAATGGCCGCGTTCTCAATTTGACTGCACAAAATTAATTGAGTATAAAGTTTTAACTCGCGACCAAAGAATTGTGGTCTGGTTTCTATCGTTAGACTATAAATCTTTGTGCGTAAGCCGTAGGACATTCCAAATCACATAATGGAGGTATCGTTAGATGTCGCGCAAAGGGTTGGTAATTTTCGGTTTCGCGGTCGTGTTGGTTGTCTCCGTGCCCTGGTTTTTATCCGGCTTTTTAGAAAGCCGACATCAAACGCATAGCAGGGGAGCAGTTGCGGTTTTGGAGGAACCTCTCGCTCCGCCGAATTATCGCGAGACCCACGATGGCGTCAATGCGCCTGTCGAAGTCATAATCACCGGTTACTATAAACCATTGTTCGGTCAGAAACATTATGCCGGTGGATCATACGAAGCCGATCTTAAAATGAATGGCAATGGCCGCACGGCCATAGGCGAACAAACCTATATCGGGTCCGCGGCTTCAAGCAATTTGGATCTCGCGCCCTTCGGCAGTTTTTGGTTCGTCGATGGCGTGGGCGAAGTGCGTGTGAACGACAGGAAAGCTTCGCTTACCGATCACTTGGAGCTCGATGTTTTTTGCGGAGAAGGGGATACTGGTCTTGACGCGGCTCTCGCGCTCGGCCGCCGCGTCGTCAAAGCGCGTCGTGTTTCCAGATAATCCCCGAAGCCGTCTCGAAAGAGGCGGCTTTATTTTTTACGGTGGACGGCGCAGGATTCGAGCCCGTGGTTTTTCGGACCGCCCTTTAGGGATTTTTTGACAGCTGTGGACGGTATAGGATTTGAACCTATGACCCTCTCGGTGTAAACGAGATGCTCTACCCCTGAGCTAACCGTCCGCTTTTTATATCTATCACAAACCAGATGTTTTGAAAAATATTTTTATTTCATTCGCGGCGAGAACGACAATTTCGTTCGGCGCTTGGCTTGGCTATCGATGTAAGAGGCGACGAAACGATTTGGGTTCCAGCCGGCTCGATGATGCCGTTTCAGCGGTCGTTTTAACTCTTCCGTTGTTAGTGTCGGCGGATTGGGATCCGCTTTTGGAGGATGCTTTCTGGTCCTTGGATTTACCGGCTGCTTGAGCTTGTCCCGGCGTCGTCCCCAACCGATTTATCGGGTGTGAAACATTTTTGTGAAAACAGATTGTTTCACGTGAAACAATCCGAACCCTTTATTTAAAACAAAAATCCCGCGTTGGAGCGGGATTTATGGTCGGCACGGCAGGGATCGGACCTGCGACCCATGCTTTATAAGAGCATTGCTCTACCACTGAGCTACGTGCCGGAATCTAGCTCAGTTTAGTCTAAACCGTTATTGGTTTCAAACCGAACGGCTTCACAAGACGGTAAAATTCGTCTTGCTCTATGGTTTCTTCTTTGAGCAAGGCCTCGGCTATTTTAGCGAGTGCCTTTCCGTTGCCTTTGATGATTTTTTGAGCCGCTCTTTCGGCTCTGGCGATAAAACCACGCACCTCGTCGTCGATTATGGCGGCCACTTTTTCGGAATAATTTTTTTCGGCCGAGATTTCGCGTCCCAAGAAAACCAATTCTTCGGTGTCTCCGAAGGTGATCGGCCCGAGCTTATCGCTCATACCGAAACGTGTTACCAATTTTCTCGCGATCTCCGAAGCGTTTTTCAAATCGCTTGAAGCTCCGGTGGAGACGTCGCCGAAAGTTTCTTTCTCGGAGACGAACCCGGCCATCAGGACCGCCAGGTCCGCCAAGAATTGGTCCTTGGTTTTCAATCTTTGGTCTTCGGTCGGAAGCTTCAAAGTATAACCTCCGGCGCGGCCGCGGCTGATGATGGAGATCTTGTGAACCGGATCGGAATTTTTGACACCCACGGAGACGAGGGCATGTCCGGCTTCATGGAAGGCGGTGATATTTTTTTCCTTGTCGGAAATAATTTTGCTTCGGCGTTCTGGTCCGAGCAAAACTTTTTCGATCGAATCGTAGATATTCTGCTGGCTGATGACTTTGGCGTTGTGGCGGGCGGCGAGGATAGCTGATTCGTTCATGACGTTCGCGAGGTCGGCTCCAGAAAATCCTGGCGTACGCACGGACACCTTTTTAAAATCGACATCCGGACCGATCGGCTTGCCCTTACTGTGGAGTCTCAAAATATCCTCTCGTTCCGACATGTCGGGCAGGTCTAGCACGATGCGGCGATCGAACCGGCCGGGCCTCAAGAGCGCCGGATCCAGAATATCCGGCCTGTTGGTGGCCGCAAGGACGATGACGTTCGTGTCTCGATCGAATCCGTCCATCTCGACGAGAATCTGGTTTAAAGTCTGTTCGCGTTCGTCATGGCCGCCTCCGAGTCCGGCGCCGCGCTCGCGGCCGACAGCGTCGATCTCATCGATAAAAAGGATCGAAGGGCTGGCCTTCTTGGCGGTCTGGAAAGCGTCCCTGGTGCGGCTCGCGCCGACGCCGACGAACATTTCCACGAATTCCGAGGCGGAGATATGGAAGAACGGCACGCCGGCTTCGCCGGCCACCGCTCTCGCGAGGAGGGTCTTTCCCGAGCCCGGCGGACCCATTAAAAGGACGCCCCTCGGGATTTTCGCTCCGAGATCTAAAAACTTTTTTGGATTCTTCAAAAAATCGACGACCTCCTCGAGTTCTTGTTTGGCTTCTTTGGCTCCGGCGACATCTTTAAAGCTGATGCGATCCTTGAAATTGGTGAAAAGGTGGATATTTGCTCGGCCGAAAGAGAAGGCCTGATTAGCGCCTCCGGCCGCCCGCCTCGTGAGAAACATCATCAGTCCGGCGAGCAATAGTAGGGGGAGGATGATGGTCGCCAAAGCGTTCAGAACGATCTCCTTGGTGGTGTTATCCTTAACCTCAAGGCCGACCGCTTGCAGAGATTCGGCCGGTACGCCGTAATCCCGCATCAGGCTCACGAAATTGGCGTCGACTTCTTTGGAAGCGACAAGTTTTTGCCCGTCGTTTAAAACGACCCGGAGAGTGTTGTAGTCGACGGTTACCGTCGACACTTCGCCGGCCGTTATTTTTTGAGCCAAGCTATTTAATGAGATCGGTTCCGGCTTGTTCCGGGATTCGGCGAGAGAGAGGATGCTGATAAGAACGAGGAAAACGGCGGTTAAAATAGCTAAGCTTTTTCCAAGCTGTTTAACCATTGGTTGTTTCGGTTTGAGCGGGGGTTGGGATTTTTTTATTGGCTAATTTAAGAACGATTCTTTTTTCGTCGGGTTTGATGGAGGTGATGACGAAGTCGTAAGTCTGGCCGACGCTTATTTCGGCCTTCATGGCCTCGATGCTTCCGAATTCGGAAACGTGAATCAATCCGACGATGTCATCGTTTAACTTGATGAAGGCGCCGAAAGGATTGAATTTGTAAACGGTTCCCTTAATAACGTCGTCGGCTTTGAATTTTTGGTCGATGTCTTTCCAGGGATCCGGCTGGAGCGCCTTGAGCGAAAGAGAAATCTTGTTGTCTTTGATGTCCATCACTTTGGCGTTCACCATGTCGCCGACGGCAACCACTTCTTTCGGAGATTCGATGAGCCGATGGTCAAGCTCGGAGATGTGGATCAGTCCCTCGATTTCCGGGTTATCGGCGAACCTGATGAAAGCGCCGAAATTGGCAAGGCCGGAGATGATGCCGGGAACGACGTCGCCGATTTTGTACTGGTTGATAAGGTCTTTGACGTTCTGGCTCAAGACTTCTTTTTCGGAAATGATGAGCTTATTGGTGCGTTGGTTCATGCTGATGATCTTCACGTCCAGCTCCGCGCCTACGAACTTATTGAGTTCCTCGATCAGTTTTTCGCGGCTTTGTTCCTGCATCCTCGGATAGTGTTCGGACGAAAGCTGCGAAACCGGCAAGAAGGCCTTGAGGTCTTCGATTTCGGTCATCAGTCCGCCGGCGTTCGCCGCTGTTATCTTCACCTTGATCGGTTCGTCTTTTTCCTGAAGTTCTTTGACGGCTTGCCAGGACTTCTGTTTGTCGGCTTCGGTGAGCGACAGCTCGATGAATCCGTCTTCGTTCTCCGGGTTGGAGACCTTGGCGCTGATGGAATCGCCGATGCTCAAGGGTTTTAAGATATCGCGGCCGTTCAAAAGCTCGCGGCCGAGGACGACGCCCGTTCCGATGTTTTGAACTTCGAAATAAGCGGCCCGAGGGGCCTTTCCAACGAGCTTCACCGTGACGATTTCGCCCTTCTTTAAAATAGGGACGATCTCGGGTTTGGCTTTAATAAGCTGAGTCAATGTATCCATGATGGGCTTAATGATAGCTTAAAATCGGCTTGAAAATCAAGTCTGCGTCTGATAAAATAGACTAAAATGACCATCAACTGGTACGGAGGCGGATGCTATAAGATACAGACGCCGAATTTTAACTTGATTATTGATCCCGAAACCGCTCCCGCCGTCGGGAACCGCTTGAAAGGGGATTTGATCCTGCATACGTCGGATAAAGGCATCATCGAAGACTCCAAAGCCGCCGCGGAGAATTTCCCTCCCAGAGAAGGGGAAATTTTTGGCCCGGGCGAGTACAATATCGGCCCGGCTAAAGTGAGAGGGGTGTTGATCTCCAAGGAGTCCGGAGAGAAGCAAATCAGAACCGCTTTCCGCGTCGAACTCGACGAGATCAAGTTGGGATTTCTCGGAGACGTCTCCTCTGATCTGACCGAAGAAGAGCTTGACGATTTCGATGAGATCGATATTCTTTTTGCTCCGGGCGCGGCCAATGTGGCCATGCGTTACGTGAAATCCGTCGAGCCGAAGGTGGTTATTCCGGCCGGCGATTCCAAGAAACTGGCTGTCGAATTGGGCCAAGACGCCGAACCGCAGGAGAAACTGGTTGTCAAAAAGAAGGATCTTGAAGCCGAGGAAAAAACCCGGCTGGCGATCTTGTCTTGTTAATATATATAATGTAGCGCACCTTAATGGATCAGGAAAAAGAAAATCAAATAGGCAAAATAACGGAGAGGGAAATCACCGCCGAACTTAAGGAGGCGTATTTGGATTACGCCATGTCCGTCATCGTCGGCCGGGCCTTGCCCGACGCGAGGGACGGTTTGAAGCCAGTGCAGAGGCGCATTCTTTGGGCAATGTGGGATATGGGTCTTTCTGCTGGCGCCAAATTTATGAAGGCGGCGAGGGTAACCGGAGAGTGTCTCGGCAAATACCATCCGCACGGAGACGTGGCGGTTTACGACGCCATGGTCCGCATGGCCCAGGACTTCTCCCTACGCTATCCACTTATCCAGGGACAAGGAAATTTCGGTTCGATCGACGGCGATCCTCCGGCGGCCCAACGTTACACCGAGGCCCGTTTAAGTAAAATTTCCGAAGAGCTTTTGTCCGATATCGAAAAGGAGACCACCGACTGGCAGCCGAATTACGACGCCACCCGCCTTGAACCCATTGTCTTGCCGGCTAAACTCCCGAACCTTTTGGTGAACGGCGCTTCTGGTATCGCCGTCGGTATGGCGACAAACATCCCGCCGCACAATCTATCCGAGGTAGTGGACGCCGAGGTCTGTTTGATCGATCGCCCTGAAGCCTCGTTGGAGGAACTGACGGACTTGGTGAAGGGGCCGGATTTTCCGACAGGCGGGATCATCTATGACAAGAAAGCCATTGCCGCGGCTTACGCCGCCGGCAAGGGCAGCATCACTTGTCGGGCCGTAGCCGATGTCGAGGAGAAGAGGATCGTTATCACCGAGATTCCGTATCAGGTCAACAAATCGGAGCTGATCGTGAAAATGGCCGAGCTCGTCCAAGAGAAGCGGGTCGAGGGCATCAAGGATATCCGCGACGAATCGGATAAAGACGGCCTGCGGATCGTGATCGAGCTCAAGTCCGATGCCGTTCCCCAGAAAGTCCTAAACCAGCTTTATAAATTTACCGATCTTCAGAAAGATTTCCATCTGAACACCTTGGCGCTCGTCGACGGCATCCGGGCCGAGGTCATGTCTTTGAAGGACATGCTCTCCGTCCATATCAAACATCGCGAGAATGTCGTTCGCCGACGGGCCGAGTTCGATTTGAAACGCGCCAAAGAAAGAGCCCATATATTGGAAGGCTTGGCCAAGGCGCTTTCGGTTATCGACAAGATTATCGCGACCATCAAGAAGTCCGATGATAAGGAAGACGCTAAAAAGAACCTTGTTAAAAACTTTGATTTGAGCGAGCTTCAGGCCGAGGCTATTTTGGAAATGAAGCTCCAAACCCTGGCCGCTTTGGAAAGGGAGAAGATCGAAAATGAACTCAAGGAGAAGAAGAAACTGATCGCCGACCTTGAGGCTCTCTTGAAGAGCCCAAAGGCTATTCTGAAAGTGGTTAAGGAAGAACTTGTCGCCTTGAAAGAGAAATACGGCGACGAAAGGAAGACCAAGGTGGTCGCTTCGGGGCTTAAGGAATTTTCCGATGAGGATTTGATTCCGGAGGAGGAGGTGATGATCACTCTTTCAAAAAGCGGTTACATCAAGCGGCTCCCGCCGCAAAACATCAAAGCCCAGCATCGCGGCGGCAAAGGCGTCATCGGTTCCGATGTCGGCGAGGACGATTTCTTGACGCACTTCATTTCCGCCGCCACCCACGACAACATCCTCTTTTTCACGGAAAAAGGACGGGCTTTTCAGATCAAGGTTTACGAGATTCCGGCTGCGAGCCGCACCGCCAAAGGAAGGATGATCCAGAATTTTTTGGAGATTCCGGCGGACGAATCGGTAAACGCCGTCATCACCTATTCGAACAGCCAGCTGAAATCGGGTTCGGGTTATCTGGTAATGGTCACCTCCAAAGGAGTAATTAAGAAAACCAGTATCAAGGAATTCGGGAATATCCGCAGAAACGGCATTATCGCCATCAATTTGAATAAGGGCGACAAGCTCATCGGCGCGAAACTTTCTTCGGGCAAGGATGAAATCGTCATTACCACCGTCGAAGGCCAAGCGATTCGCTTCAAGGAAACCGAAGCTCGGGCCATGGGCAGGGCCGCCGCCGGCGTGCGGGGCATCAATCTTTCTTCGTCGGACAAGGTCGCGTCGTTTGATATTGTCCCGGCCGAAAAGAAATCCGCCAACCTTTTAAGCGTCATGGACAACGGCTTCGCCAAGCAGACACCGCTCAAAGAATATAAAGTCCAAAGCCGCGGCGGGAAAGGCATCAAAACAGCCACCATCACTTCGAAAACCGGCAAATTGGTGACTTCGCAGGTCGTTTCCGACGAGACCGAGCTCATCGCTCTCTCGGCCAAGGGTCAGATTTTGCGCACGGAGATTAAGAGCGTGCGTGAAACCGCGAGGGCGGCTCAGGGAGTAAGGATCATTAAGCTCGATTCCGGAGATAAACTCATCGGCATCATCTGCCTGTGATATAATTAACCCATGATGTTGATTCCGCGGGTTTTCGCTCAGAGCGCAGAGGAAACGGTCGAAGCGGCGCACAGGCTTATTCCCAGCTGTCCGGAAACGGGCTGCGGCTGGAACGAGTTTGTCATACTTTTAAATAATGCTGTTGATCTCCTTCTAAAGATTGTGCCTTTCATCGCTCTTTACTGGATCATCTACGGTGGTTTCCAAATAATGACGGCTGGAGACAGAAAAGACGTATACGTCGCCGGTAGGAGAAAAATCACCTCGGCCATCATCGGCCTGGCTTTGGTTTACAGCTCTTATCTGATTTATAATTTAATAAGAGGCGTGTTCAGCCGCCCGTAAAATTAACAAAAAAATGCTTGATTGGTTGAGATTGATTTTCATTAAAAAGGCTATTGCCGCGCCGAGCGGCGGCGGCGGAGGCGGTACCGCCGGCGGAGGCGTGTTGCCCGGTGGAAACGGTTCGGTCGGAGGCGGAACTTTGCCGGGCGGGGAGTCTCTAAGAATCGCTCCGCCGACTGGATTGCCGACTGATCTTGGCGCTTTGATCGCGACGATTATGACCTGGGTTTTGTGGATTGCCTCGGCCGTGCTGATTTACATCATTATCACGTCGGCCTGGGATCTAATAAACAGCAGAGATGTAGTGGCTGTTCAAAGAAGAGCCAAGGGTAGGTTGTTTAATGCCATAATCGGGTTCGTGTTGATTCTGCTTGCCCAAAGCATCCCGGGAATTATCAGGGAATTTTTCGCCGGATAATTGCGGCCGCGAAGAGAAAACTTGTATAATAGTGTCAATATAAATCAAGAAAAGGTCGTAAAGAGAAATCGAAATGAGAAAGGTTAATTATCTTTTAATCGGGTTAGCGGTAATCGCCGCGGTCGCGCCTGTCGCTTTTGCCCAGGCTCTGCCGCCGTCTGGTGAAATCCCGATTATCACGCCGCGTTCCTGGAGCTTGTCCGATATCTACGGCTGGCCAGCCCTTATCTTCAATTGGGCTTTTTGGTTGATCACTATTTGGACGGTTGGAGTAATCTTGTGGACAGCTTTTGAGTTTGTTAGGTCAAGCGGAGATCCTGCCAAATTAAAAGGACTTGGAACTCAGATTCGCAATATCTTCATTGGTATTCTTTTGGCCATACTTGCCAAATCCATACCGGCGATTATCGCGAGCTTTGTCAAAGGCGCTTAAATAAAAAATCTCGGAAATACAAACCCCGCATCAGCTTTCGCTTTTGCGGGGTTTTGGTTCAAGGTGCGCTTTTAGGAGGGAGGAGTGTGATGAGGATCTCCGTTCCTTCGGGTCCGAAGAAAACCGGAGTCCCGTTTTGGAGTCCGAACTCCTGGCCCCAGAATTGTCTTTCTTTGCCCGGGAATCGGACTTGAATATCTACGCCTGCTGGCGAGAATCTGAATCGCCAGCCCGGATAATCCTGTCCGAGCTTTGTAAAATCGGGTCCTTTTACGCCGTCTCCCTCGTCCCAGCCTTTCATGGTCATGCGGATTTCAACCCGGTCCGAGAGACGAACGATCGTGTAGGACGAGGTTTGTTGGAAGTGGGCGGCAAGGATCAGGATGACGAGTCCAATGGCCGCGTAAAGAGCCATGGTCCGGCGTCCGGCGCGGACAAGGCAGTAGACCGGAATAGAGGCGGGAAGCACGAGGAGAGCTGTCATTCCCCACGACGGCAGGAAAATGAAGACCAGGCCGATCATGGAGACGACCGCTCCGATAAACCAGAGGTTTTGCGGGATCGTCCGGTGATAGCAGTGGGCAATGCCGATTCCGGCGATAACGAGCCCCAACAGGCCGATACCCATCCACAACATCTTAGTTCCTCCCTTATGATAGTCCGGCATTTGCCGGACCCATCGGAATGTCCAAGCTGATGGCTTAATATCAGCACATTTCGGCCCCTTTGTCAATCGGGGCTGATTTTCACTCGCAAAAACAAGAATGATCGTGCTATAAATCAATGTGAGCCGGGATGGCGAAATTGGCAGACGCGCAGCGTTTAGGGCGCTGTGTCCGCAAGGACTTGAGGGTCCAAATCCCTCTCCCGGCACATTTTTAAATACTTGACAAAATATAGATTTTATCTATTTTAAATTTTAAATAGATCCTTGTGAATTTTTTGAGGCAGCACAAGAAGAAAGGAGGTGAATATCGTGAGTAAGAGAGAAGGCGATATCGTGATCACATCGAAGGAAAAACACGATGATCCCGGAATCGCAGATTTAATGTTGGGGGTACTTACCGGAGGGTTATTTTTAACCATTCCGGATCCGAAGTACGAAGCAGAGGCGCTTGAAATCAAGAGCAATACTCACGGCAAGGGTTATGGAAATACCCGAGAAGAAGCCGAGATGAATGCAGCTAAGGACTTAGCTAAGGAGCTAGAAAAGCGTCAGCCATAGCCACCGATTAAGCCGGATCTTTGAAGATCCGGCGTTTTTATTTCCTTCGTCTTCCGTGAAAAGCCTCGTGTACTTCTTTTAGGGCCTTGTTGGTGAGGTGGGTATAGATCTGGGTTGTCTGGATGCTCGCGTGGCCGAGCATCTCCTGGACCGATCTCAAATCCGCTCCGTTCATCAATAGATCGGTCGCGAAAAGGTGGCGCAGGGTGTGGGGCGAAATTCTTTTGGCGATGCCGGCTTTGCGACTGTAAAAATCCACGAGTCTTTGGATGCTCCGCGGCGTGATCCGGCCGAGGGCTTTCGGGTTCTTGTTATTCGAGTAGCTGACAAAGAGCGCTGAGTCGGGATCTCCACGTTTATCAAGGTAGTTTTTGATGGCTTTTCTGGCAGCGTCCGAAATAAAGACCACCCGCAGTTTTTCGCCTTTGCCGCGGACGGTAATCTCTCCGCGGTTCCAGTTTAAATAACGGTCGAGTCCGCAGAGTTCGGACACCCGAAGCCCGGTTGAGAAGAGGAGTTCGAGAATGGCCCGATCGCGGAGATCCTTGAGGCTCGACCCTTCGGGCGCCCTTAAAAGCCGCTCCAGGTCTTCGTATTCGATGATGTCGATCTGTCTTTTGGGAATCTGCGGCAATTCGATTTTGTCCGGGGAAATCACCTCGATATCCCTTTTAATGAGATAACGGAGGAAGTTCCGTATGGCGATGACGTAATAGCTTTGGGTATTCTTTTTCAACCTCGTGCTTTCCGCGAGGTGGATGCGGAAAGAACGGATTTTGTCGTTTGTGATGTCTTCGGGTTTCTTGATTTTGGCGAACTCGAAGAATTTTTTGAGGGCCCGGCCGTAAACGTCTTTGGTCCGGTAGGAGCGGTTCTTCTCGATCTGCAGGTAATCCAGGTAGTCTTTCAGGTATTTTTCGATCATCGATCAATTTTATCATGCTTGTCGCAAAATATTGAAACGGCTTCCGGTCGAAAACGCCTTGACGCTTCGGAAAAATCGTTCCCCTTGAAAAAAAACGGATTTCGGGCTAATCTTAATTATCCAAACAAAGAATTTATGCTTACACCCCGCAAAAAATCAATAATCGTCAAGGCGAAGGGTCTTCATGAAACCGACACCGGATCGATCCAGATTCAGGTCGGCCTTTTAGATAAACAGATTGACGAGCTGACCGCCCACTTAAAAAAACACCCGAAAGACGTCCACTCCCGCCGCGGTTTGCTCAAAATGGTGAGCAAGCGGCGCAAGTTGGAGCATTATCTTGCGGCCAAGGCCGCCAAATAAAATGGCTTTTATAAAACACTCCGATCAAAGGATAGGTATTTTTATCGATATCCAAAATCTTTACCACTCCGCGCGGAATCTCTACGGAGCGCGGGTGAACTATGCCGAACTCATCAAGAACCTGACCGACGGCCGGAAATTGATCCGAGCCATCGCTTACGTCGTTTCGAGCGACCCCCAGACCGGGGAAGAGCTCTTTTTCGAGGCTTTGGAAAAAACCGGCATCGAGCTCCGGAGCAAAGAGATCCAGATTTTCCCCGACGGCACCAAAAAAGCCGATTGGGATGTCGGCATGGCTGTCGATGCCATCAGGCTGGCGGACTCCCTCGACGTCATCGTGCTCGTAACCGGGGACGGCGATTTTATGCCGCTCGTCCAATATTTGAAATGGGGTCTGGGCAAAGTCGTGGAAGTGGCGGCTTTTGGAAAAACCGCTTCCGGCCGGTTAAGGGAAGAGGCCGACGGATTTTATGATTTGGAAAAAATGCCGCGGATAACGTTTAGATCGTCGAAATCAAAGAAACCAACGAAATATGGAGCTAAATAAAAAGACTTTTATCAAAAATATCGCCGGTCGGGATTTGAAAATTGAAGTTTCCCGGTTGGCCGAACAAACCGATGCCGCGGTTTTCGCCACTTACGGCGGAACAACCGTGCTTGTGACGACGGTCATGGGAAAAGCCGACAGGGCGGTTGACTATATGCCGCTTACCGTCGATTACGAGGAGAAATTTTACGCCGCCGGCAAAATCATCGGCAGCCGTTTTGTCCGCCGCGAAGGAAGGCCTTCGGAAGACGCCATTCTTTCCGGCCGTTTGGTTGATCGCGCCATCAGGCCGCTTTTCGACCAGCGGCTTCGCCGAGACATCCAGGTGGTCGTTACCATTCTGTCGATCGACGAGGTGAACGAACCCGATTTCATCGCCTTGATGGCCGCTTCCACCGCTCTGGCCATTTCCGATATCCCGTGGGCTGGTCCGATCGCCGGCGTCAAAATGGCGAAGATCGGCGACCGCATCGTCGTGAATCCCTCCCACGTGGAGACTACCGACAACCCCGAAGTAAGGTTTGAAAGTTTTGTCGCCGGGCTTAACGGTAAGATCAACATGCTCGAGCTTGAAGCGAACGAAGCGAACGAAAAAGATATTATCGAAGCTTACGCCGTGGCTCTCAAAGAAATAGAAGGACTTATTGATTTTCAAAAGGAGATCATCAAGGCGATCGGCAAGGAGAAGGCTGATGTTAAACTGGCTGAACCGGCGGAGGAGCTGAAATCCGCGGTTTCGGAATTTCTGGCGGACAAGCTGGAGGAAGCGGTTTACGTCAGAGAGAAGGCTGATCGCGAAAAGAAGCTCGGCGAACTCGAAGATGAAATGGCGGCGCATCTTTCCGAAAAAGGGTTTGGCGATTCCGACATCGGCGCCAGCGCCAGCCTGTTCAATAAAGCTTTAGACGAGCTGGTTCATAAAAACATTTTAGAAAAAGAGATGCGTCCGGACGGCCGCAAACTTGATGAAGTCAGGGATCTTTATACCGAGACCGGCCTTTTGCCGCGCACCCACGGCTCGGCTGTTTTCATCCGTGGCAACACTCAGGCCCTGGCGGTAACGACTCTGGCCGCGCCCGGAGCCGAACAGCTTATCGAGACCATGGAATATTCGGGTAAGAGGCGGTTCATGCTTCATTACAATTTCCCGCCGTATTCGGTGGGCGAAACCGGATCCTATCGGGGACCGGGCCGTCGCGATATCGGCCATGGAGCTTTGGCCGAGAAGGCTCTCCGACCGCTTATTCCTTCACAGGACGAATTTCCCTACACCATCCGCGTCGTTTCCGAGATCCTTTCTTCGAACGGTTCTTCTTCGATGGCTACGGTTTGCGCCGGGAGTATGTCTTTGATGGACGCGGGAGTGCCCATCAGAAAACCGGCCGCGGGCATTGCCATGGGATTGATGTCGAATGAAAAAGGAGACTACAAGATTTTGACCGACATCCAGGGACCGGAAGACCACCATGGAGACATGGATTTCAAGGTGGCCGGCACCAGGGACGGCGTAAACGCCGTACAGATGGACGTGAAAATTTGGGGGATTACCTTGGAGATTGCTGAAAAAACTTTAGCCCAGGCTCGCGAAGCGAGACTGCGGATCTTGGATGCTATGGAAAAGGCCATCAAGGCGCCGAAACCCGAGCTTTCGCCCTACGCGCCGCAGGTGATAGTGATTCATATCAACCCCGAAAAGATCGGCGAGGTTATCGGCCCCGGAGGCAAGATGATCAATGGCATCATTGAGAGGACGGGAGCTTTGAGCATTGATATCGAGCAGACCGGGAAGGTTTTCGTGGCAGCCGACAACAAAGATTCCGCCTTGAAAGCGGTGGCGGAGATCGAGGCCTTAACCAAAGAGTACCAGGTGGGCGAGATCGTCGAAGGGACGGTCGTTCGTCTGCTCGATTTTGGAGCGATTGTCGATCTGGGCGGCGGCCGAGACGGCATGATCCATATTTCGGAATTCAAGGACGGCTTTGTCAAAAACATCAATGATGTCGCCAAGATTGGAGATTTTCTCCGCGCGAAAGTGATTCGCGTCGAGGATGGCAAAATCGCCCTCTCGGTGAAGCAATTATCCACACAATCTGCATAAAAAAAGTTTTCGTTGTGCTATCATTAAGTCATGGATAGCCAACAAAATTTTCCTTTAAATTCGGCGCCTGATCAAAAACAGCCGAATCCTCCGTCCAATGCAAACAACATGGGCCCGACTCCGTTCCCTCCGGCCTCTTTCGGGACGCCGGCGACTTTCGCCGCTAGCCCAACCGATCAATTTCCGAAATCGGTAAACGAAGCTTTTAATATCCCGGCTCAGCCTGCTTCGTTCAATCAGCCGAGCCAGCCGACTCCGGCCGCGCCGATGGGGCAACCGTTTGCTCCAGCGGCATCCACTCCGGTTCCGCCCCCGCCTTCATCCGCTCCGGATATCGGCATCAGGACCATGGCCTCGGACGCCGAATCGTTGCAGGCGACCGGCGGCGCCGAAGCCGCTCCCCAGGTTTTCGCGGCCGCTCCGGCCGGACCGAACGAGCCGGTTTTCACCCCGGACGTGGTTAACCTTTCCGCCTCCAAGCCCGGAATGCCAAAAAAATCGAATACCCTGCTAATCGCCGTCGTCATCGGACTGGCAGCTATTTTGGGACTACTTTTGCTTTTTAAATACGTGCTTTTACCGAAGATGTGTCCGGTTCAGGTCTGCGAGCCGTGTCCGGCTCCGACCGCGACCGAGACTCAGCCGATCGCTCCGGCTCCGGAGGAAGCGGTGGAGGTCGCGCCGACGAGGGTTCACGCCTCTTACTTCACGATTCCGGCGGACCAAATCGAGAATATTCAATTGGCGACGGTTGATCTTACAAATATCAAAGAAGCCTTATCTAAGATTCCAGTCGAAAAAATCAAACCGTCGACCGTCGTTGAGGCAGTGCTCGCCGATGACGACGGCCCGATCACCCTCCCGATTTATGTGAATGCTATTCTCCCGGGAGATATTCCGGAATCCGATTTGAGCGCCAACTTCGAAGACGACTTCACTCAATTTGTTTATTACGACTCTTCTTCCAATCCTTTTCCTGGGTTCGTTGCCAAAGTGAAATCCGGCGTCGGAGCCACTTCCTATAACGCTATCGGAACCAAATTCGAAGCGTCCAAGCAGCTGGCCAATATTTTTCTGACCGACACCGGCAATTTTGGGAAGTTCGATAACGGAAGCATCGATTCTACCAAGATCGTGAGATTTTCAAGGGGATCTAATTCCCAAAGGATAGAATACGGATTCTTTAAATCCGGCGATACCACCTATTGGGTCGTGGCCACTTCTTACAACGCTATTAAGGAAGCGGCGAAGAGGCTCGGGATTTAGCTTGACAGATCGGTTTTCGAGAGTATACTAAATCTTGATGTTAAACCCCGCTTCCCGCGGGGTTTAAAAAAATAAAAGTAAATCGCCTTCTGGCGGAAAAAACAAAAATAAAATGGATTTAAAACAGTTGCTGATCGTCATCGGCCAGGTCGCCAAGGAAAAGGGCATCGAGCCGGAAAAGATTATCTCGGTTATAGAAGAGTCTATCGCCGCCGCTTATCGCAAGGAATATGGCAAGCGGGGAGAAGTGATTAAGGCCAAGCTTGATGAAAAAACCGGAGAGTTGGCTTTTTGGCAGGTGAAAGAGGTGGTTGATGAAAATACGGTCCGGGTCGTTACCGAGGAAGAAGCCGTGGAAGAACAGCCGGCTGAGCCGCAGGAAGAAGAGGAGCCGAAACTTCCCCGTTACAATCCGGAAAGACATATTTTCGTCGAAGAAGCGAAAAAGGTTAACCCCGACGTTCAGGTCGGCGAGAATTTGGAATTCAGCCTTGAGCCGAAGACCGATTTCGGCCGTATTGCCGCTCAAGCCGCCAAGCAGGTTATTTTACAGAAACTCCGCGAGGCCGAAAAAGATATGCTTCTTCAGGAATTTAAAGACAAGGAGGGCAAAGTTGTCTCCGGCATCATCCACCGTTTTGACCGGGGGAATGTTTACGTTGAAATCGGCAAGGCTCTGGGAATTATGTTTGGCAATGAATCCATTCCGGGAGAACATTATCGTACGAACGAAAGAATGCGTTTTTACGTATTGAGCATCCAGGAAGATCGTCGCGGCCAGCCGGGCATTATCCTTTCTCGGTCGCATCCGAGGTTTATCAATCGGCTTTTCGAACTGGAAGTTCCGGAAATCAACGACGGGACAGTGGAAATAAAAGGCGTTGCCCGTGAGCCGGGAAGTCGCACCAAAATCGCGGTTGCTTCCAAAGCTCAAGGCGTGGACCCGGTCGGATCCTGCGTCGGGCAGCGGGGCACGAGGGTAATGGCGGTAACGAACGAGCTTGGAGGTCAGGAGAAAATTGATATCATCGAATGGTCAGAGGAGCCGGAGAAATTCGTGGCAGCCTCCCTTTCGCCGGCTAAGGTTTTGAGCGTGGAAATATCACTGCGTCGCGAAGCCAAGGTTCTGGTAGCCGAGGATCAATTGAGTCTTGCTATCGGCAAGGGCGGGCAAAATGTCAGATTGGCCGCCAAACTGACAGGCATGAAGATCGACGTCCGTTCGGAATCGAGACCGGAAGAAGTCCAAGAAGGGGGTGTCGCCGAAACCGAGGATGAAGATACTTTGCCTGAGGTCTTGGAAGGCGATTTGAAACAAGATAAAATTGAAGAAACCAAAATTATTCCGAAGTTTGTCGGAGAAGAAGATTAACAAAATGAATAAAGACATTAAAAACGAAGCCGAAGGATACCAATATCTGGTGCCGACGGTCATCGAAAAAAGCACTTATGGCGAGCGGGCCTACGACATCTATTCCCGCCTTTTGAGGGACAGGGTGGTTTTCTTGGGCGGTCCGATCAACGACCAGGTGGCGAATTTAATCATCGCCCAACTTCTTTTCCTCGATTATGAGGATCCCAAGAAGAACATCAAGCTTTATATCAATTCCCCGGGCGGATCGGTAACGGCTGGTATGGCCATCTACGATACGATGCAGCTGGTCAGGCCGACCGTCGAGACCTATTGCGTCGGCATGGCCGCTTCTTTCGCCGCTTTTCTTTTGGCGGCCGGAGCCAAAGGAAAAAGATTCGCTTTACCCAATTCGGAAATCCTTCTGCACCAAGTGATGGGCGCGGCCGAAGGCCAGGCGACCGACATCGAGATTACCGCCAAGCAGATCTTGAAGACCAAACAGAGGGTCAACCAGCTTTTGGCGAAGATGACCGGGCAATCGCTTGCCAAAATTGAGAAAGACAGCGACCGCGATTTCTGGCTGACCGCCGAGGAAGCTAAAGACTACGGCCTTATCGATGAAATCATCAAGAAAAACAAATAAGGAGGAAAAGATCAACGCTTTGCTTTCCCGGGGCGTGGCCGAAGTTATCGATCGCGGGCATTTGGAAGAGGCCTTGAGGTCCGGAAAGCGTTTGCGCGTGAAGCTCGGCATTGATCCGACCGGGACGAAGATTCATCTTGGTCGGGCGGTGGCCATCAGGAAGCTTAAGGAGTTCCAAGACCTTGGGCACAAGGTGGTACTCGTTATCGGCGGCTTTACGGCCCAGATCGGCGACCCGTCGGACAAGCTTTCCAAGCGTCCAATGCTCACCGAAGCCCAGGTTAGAAAGAACATGGCCGACTACAAGCGTCAGCTCGGCAAAATTCTGGATCTCCGGAAAGTGGAGTTTAGAAACAACAACGATTGGTTGAGAAAACTAAATTTTAAAGAAATCGCCAATCTGGCGGAAAGCTTCTCCGTCCTCCAGATGCTCGAACGTCGGAATTTTAAGGACCGTTTCGAGCGTCATGAGGAAATAAGCCTTCGTGAATTTTTATATCCGCTGATGCAGGGATATGACAGCGTCGCCATTAAGGCCGACGTCGAGCTCGGCGGGACAGACCAGCTTTTTAATTTGATGGCCGGCCGGACGATTCAAAAATATTATCGTCAGAAGGAACAGGATATTTTGATAAACGAAATGCTCGAAGGCACCGATGGCCGGAAGATGTCGACGAGCTGGGGAAACGTCATCAATATTTCCGACGAGCCAGGCGATATGTACGGCAAGATGATGAGTCTAAATGACGAGCTGATTTATAAATATTTCTGGCTTTGCACCGATCTCAAAGAAGAGGAAATAAAAAAGATCATGGATTCGCAAAATCCTCGGGACGCCAAGGCGAGACTGGCTTTCGAAATCACTGCTTTGTATCACGGTCTCGGAGCCGCCAAAGCGGCCGAGGACGGATTTAACAGGGTTTTCCGGGAAAAAGAAGCTCCCGAAAACATCGAAGTCTTTAGGGCCGTTTCTTCCAGAATGAATATCATTGATCTCGTTGTCGCCGCCAATATGGCCAAAAGCCGGAGCGAAGCCAGGCGGCTGGTGGAACAGGGCGGAGTCGATATAAACGAGAAAAAACACGATAATCCGGTCGAAGAAATCGATATCCCGGCGGAAGGCTTGATTCTCCAGATCGGGAAGAGAAAATTTAAGAAGATCGTCGTTTAAAACGCCCCGCAAGGGGCGTTTTTTGAGGCGGGAGTCGGAGGAATCGAACCCGAGTTTCTATATTTTGAACCTTGTTTTAATCTTTGTTATGCTGAAATAGAAGCGTAAGGTTATGGGTAGTGTTGAAAGCTGTAGAGCTACTAATTTATGAACGGACACCCGCATCGTATCGGCCTTAATAAAAAATCTTTAGGCGGGCTTAAGGATTTATTAAGCAAATTTATCGCTCATCATGAAGATTTCGATCTTTTTTATGATTATTCTTCCGAGTCCGAGATGGTTACTTATAAAGATGTTATCCCGATTATCCAAAATATCTCTGATCAAAAGCATTTCTATAATATATCAATATCGGGTTGTCCTTTGTGCGTTTTTCCCAGAGAAGGTCGCGCATGGACGGGATTCGTGTCTTTAGTAAAACATTCTCCTGGAGATACCCTAGTCGAAAAATGTTCGAATTGCCTGCTTCGAGAATTATGTCCGGGGGTGCCGAAGGCCTATACCGCCAAATTTGGCGATGTCGAACTGCGACCCTTCATGGCAAATGAGCTTTTTATAAGAGATCTTGACGATGTCGAATGCGTGAAGGCTTTTTGGGATCAGAGCATACATCATCAACAATTTCTTTGGGATTTATTCTTTAAAGATTTATCGGGGAAGATTCTTGATGTCGGTGCGGGGTTAGGCGAATTCGTGAGTTTGGATCCTAAAAGAATTATTGGCGTTGATTATGAATTGGATAAGATAAAAAACGCCATGGCTAAGTCTTTAGGACTGGATTTGCGTTATGGCGACGCTCGCCATCTTAATTTTCCGAACAATAAATTCGGAGGGATTCTTTGTTATTTCGTTTTAGAGCACATGGATTATCAAGGAGCGAAATTGGCCCTTAAAGAAATGTGGAGAGTTTTAAAACCAGGAGGGAAGCTGTTGATTGTCACTCAAGGCAAGGATGGATGTGATCGTTTTCTCGGCGATCCGGAGACAGTTAAATATACTCGTCAATCTTTGACATCTTTAGCGAGGCCTTGTCATTTTCATCGGGCGAAAATCATTGACGGCGCTTATCTAAAACCATATGCCGGATTCAACTTCAATCCTCCGCGGATCAAACTCGCCGACAAGCAAACTACCATAGGTCTGATGGCGGAAAAGTAATAAGGGGCGTTTTTTGAGGCGGGAGTTGGAGGAATCGTCCCGCATATATCTTAGTCGGCGGGGCCACGAGGATTCGAACCTCGGTCATCGATTTTGGAGATCGACATTCTACCACTGAACTATAGCCCCATTTTTGATTGTCTGCGGAATTGGAGACCGCCGGTATACCACTTACCTAAACTCCCAAAGGCTATTTCAGTTTATAGGCTGGAAAGGGCTTTGTAAAATAAAGCAGGATAGGGATCGAACGTCGTCGCACAACTCCTCGCTCAAACCACTCGGTTTGTCCGGCAACTGCCGGAGACCCTTTCCTATACTCATCCGGATATCACGTATAAATAAAATATCCCCTTTAGGGGATATTTTATTATGAGCGGGATACCGGAATCGAACCGGCGCCATTACCTTGGCAAGGTAGCGTACTGCCACTATACTAATCCCGCTTTTTCTGCGTTTTTATCTATAAAAACAAAGCTATTATTCAGGTTAATCAATTATTTGCTTCTTGTAAAGAAATCTCATAATATGGAAAATATGCCTAAAAAACAGGCGCTTCTCTGGTTGAAAATTTCCGGCATCGCCATGGTGGCCGTTGCTGTTTTCTTTGTTTTCCGCTCTCCGAATAAAAGAATTGAAGTCCCTCCGGAATTTCTGGAAGCCAAAACAGCCAGCGTGGCTATCGCCGAAGAGATTACCGGTCTTTCGAGTCAAGCGGCGGCGAATCTCGAAGCCATCAGCCGCGAGGACAAGGCTGGCAATTACGAAAAAGCCGTCGATCTGGTGATCGTCGAGATCAAACGGAATAACGAAATCAGGGAAAAATGCATCGGCCTCCTTTCCGAGCTTCAAAAGATGATCGCCAGCCTCGGAGAAATCAAATCTGTCCAGGCCCAGGGTGCCGGGTTGCAGGCCATCTCCGCGGAGATGACTTTGGTCAATCAGCTGATCAGCTACAACGGCGGCCTGCAGAATCTACTCGAACAGTTGAGGTTGAAGTTTTTAAGCAATTCTCCGAAAGATTTCGATGCGGCTACCTCTTCTATTCTTCAGCAGGTCAACGATCAGGTAAGTCAGATCAACAGCCAAAACCGAAAAGCTCAGACATTGATCAGGGAGTTCAACAAGTATTTCGAGGATTAAGCCTAATAAAAATCCGCCTCGTCGGCGGATTTATGTGCCCTCGGGAAACACGGAATCTCCCTCGCCCCTAACGATTGTCAATAGAATAGGAAGGGGCTTCTCTAACACCCTGCGGTTTTAGCCCTGCCTGTCGGCAGGTTTCCTCCACGGGGAAACGGTAGTTTCCCCGACCCCTTTTCCAATCCGATTGACCTCCCAGTGGTCCAAAAATCCGCCTCATCGGCGGATTTATGTGCCCTCGGGAGGAATCGGACCCCCATTAAGAGATTAGAAGTCTCCGGTTCTGTCCATTGAACTACGAGGGCGTAGTCCTACGCTTTTTAAAGCGTGTGCCCCCACGAGGAATTGAACCTCGATTGGCGCGTTAGGAGTGCGTCGTTCTATCCGTTGAACTACAGGGGCTTGGCAAACCCATTCTACAACAATTTTTTTGAGATTGAAAAGCCAGGGTGGAAATGCTAACCTTATCTCAGGCCGTGATAGCTCAGTGGTAGAGCGCATCCCTGAAGAGGATGGCGTCGGGGGTTCGATTCCCTCTCGCGGCACAAAGTGCCCCGTCAGGGGCATTTTATGACGCGAGTAAGAATATCGAAAAAAGAAGGGGCCGGGAAGTTTACTTTCCGTAGCGGATCCGCCTGCCGGCGGGTCTCAAACCGAGGGGTTTAAGAACGGAGTCCGACAATCGCCTACAAAATTATATAATGTGATAGGCGATGGCGATGACGAGTAGTAAGCTTCCCTCTCGCGGCACGATTGTCTCTTATCGGCCGCGGTCTCTTCAAAGTTTATCCGGGCTGTAGTATACCGGTAGTACGCATGCTTTGGGAGCATGTAGACCGAGTTCGATTCTCGGCAGCCCGACAAAGTCGGTCTTATAAACAAGATTGAGTTCTTCGCCTGCGGCGGACAGGAATTCTCGGCTCTCCGACCAGGATATTTGTTTCTCCGGTCGTTTTTACGCCCCAGGTCAAAGGTTTGCTCTAAGGCGGTTTTCTTGTAGAATACAAAGGCGATGGTGGCCATAGCTTAGTGGTAAAGCTCCGCTCTGTGGAAGCGGCGATACGGGTTCGATTCCCGTTGGCCACCCCAATATATTTCGATTCGGCCGAGACATGTACAAATCCTTCACCGCCAAAGACCATAAAGCCGTTCTCGGGTTGCCGGAGGATTATGAAATCTCTGGATTTTTGTCTTACGGCACGGCCGAAGAGGAACCGCATTTTCAAAAGCTTCATCAAGCCCTTGATGTTTTGGCTCCGGGATACGAATCCCGGAAACTCAAGGATTCTTTAAATCATATTTATGAGATAACCGTCGCCGGAAAACGCTATTGGCTGGCGGCTGTTTACGGTGAAGCATTACTTTCGGAATATCTCCATTTGGCTTGCCTTTTCGGATCGAAAAGGAATATCCATATCGGAGCTTGCGGCGGGCTTTATCCCGGGCTTGATCTTCAAAGCTTTCTGATCCCAACTTGGAGCTTCGGTGATGAAAGCGCTACCCGTATTTATAGCCGGGAGAACAACGATAAAAAATATTTTCCCGACGAAGGTCTTTCCAAGATGGCCCAGGATAGAATCGATCCGAAGATTAAAGTCTGGCGGGGGCCGATCATCACTTGTCAGGCTATTTATGGTGAGACTTTGGAAGACGTCGAGAATTGGTCGAAGCAGGGATTCTACGGCGTGGAAATGGAGACCTCGACATTCTTTTCCGTCTCCGGCCACTTCAAGGTTCCGGCCACGGCCATTCTTTACGTCATTGACAATCTTATCCAGGGCCAGACTATCGGCGACCGGAGTTATATCGAGGAGACCGATTCGAGGGAAAAGATAAAGGACGAGCTTTGCCGGGTGGGGTTGTCGGCCTTGATAGACTAACCCCTTAATTTTTGAGCGCTCCGAAAGTCGAACATTCGCGGATGTCTTGCGAACCCAAAATATATTGGACGAGCCTTTCGTTCCCCAAGCCGTAACCCGCGTGCGGATGGGTTTGCTTTGATTTCACGAGGTCAAGATACCAGCGGAAATCCTCCAGTTCGCCGCCGCGTTCTTTGTGGAGCTTGAACATGGTTGATCCAAGCAGTCTTTTCTCAAGCCTTTCGCCGTCCGGTTCGCGCACGGCCGAACCCACGCCTTCGCCGGCGTAGGGAAAGATGAGATCGGCCGATAGGACAACGTCGGGATTCTTCCCGGAGACTTTCATATTGAAAAATTTGATATGTTCCGGATAGCGCATGATAAAGACCGGCCGCTCGGTTCCGTCAGCGTTCAATAATCCGACGACGGTCGCTTCGTGTTCGGCCTTCAAGTCGTTTCCCCAAGAAAGATCCGGGAAACCGTTCTTCTTTAAAAGCTCGACGGCCTCACCGTAATCCATGCGGAAGAAGGGTTGATCGAGCGCCTCCTTTAGCTTGTTCGTGTCGCGTTTATAATCATCGGATAGCATTTCGGCGTTGTCTTCGAGCGCTTTCCTAATCATTGCTTTGACCGCTGATTCGATGTGGCGGAGCAGGTGTTCGTACATCGTTTCTTCATCGTAGGCCGCCGGATCTTTATCGACGAAACTCCAATCGAACTCTTCTTCGATCAGCATAAATTGGCGGAGGTGCCGGTTGTCTTCATCTTCTTCGTCTCGGCCGCTATGGATAATCGTATATATTCCGGGAAGGCACTGGAGAAGCTGTTCGAGCGACAGTTGGCCGGTTTGGGTGAAGAAAAGGGGAATATCCTGCCGGTTTCTGATCTTAAAAAGGGTGTCGACGTTTTCGCAGGCTCCGGTGATGCCGACGATATGCGGCACCTCGGCGTAAGTCAGCCCGGCGTTTTTATAATGCTCGCGACCGGCGTCAAAAATCGAATTGTTTATTTTGATAAGGTTTTTTAAATGGTGGGTGTTCATTTTTATTTTTTATGTTTGAGATTTTAAAAATCCGTCGGTTGGAACGGCGGACTAAGAAGCGAACGGTTATAGATTAAAAAAAATGAGCCAAGCGGCTCATTTCGCGAATCAACCTTTTCGATTTTCGGAATTTTATTCTGGTAGTCTGATTTAGACACTAGCAATAAGTTTAGCGGAAAAAGCCCCCGGTGTAATCCCAAAATTGTGGATAACCCTTGTTCGTTTCTGCCTGGTTGCGGTTAGGAGCCTTTTATTGAGGGCAAAGACGGCCTAAAATAGGCTTATGTCTGACATCAATCCAAAACCGGGTATAGGAGTGGGGGTGATGGTTTTTCGCGAAGGCAGGGTCTTACTCGGCCGGCGGAACGACGATCCGGCAAAAGCCTCGAGCGAGCTCCACGGCGAAGGGACCTGGACAATGCCCGGAGGCAAGCTTGATTTCGGGGAGACTCTGAAGGAGGCCGCCTTGCGTGAAGCCAAAGAGGAGACTGGAATTATTTTGAAAAAATTGGAGTTGATCAGTGTGGCCGACGAGATTATCCCGGATAAGCATTTTGTGACGGCCGGATTTATCTCGGAAGATTTTTCCGGAGAGCCGAGGGTGATGGAACCGGAAGAAATCGTCGAATGGCGCTGGTTTGATTTGGATAACTTGCCGGAAAAAGTTTACCCGCCGAGCGCGAAAATACTCAAAAATTATTTGGGGAGGATTGTTTATCGATCGTAAAAGAAGAGCCGCCTTGGTGGGGGCGGCTCTGCGTTCGACTCAATCGTCGAGATCATAGTCGAACGCGTACTTGGTGGTTTCGATGAGCTTCTTGCCGGTCCGACTGGCCAACGCCCTGATCGCGTCGAGCTTGGCTCCGTCATCGTTCACTTCTTCTTGGAAGTGATCCTGGAAGAAGTAGTACAGGGGCCTGGGAGTCTCGTCGTCGAAGGCGTAGAACATGACGACGCGGATCACCCAGTGTTGCGCGTGCGCGTATGCCTCGAGGGCGGAAAGCTTCTGCTCGTCGGTTGGATCCGGCGGTTGATCGGTCAGTTGACCTTTTTGGCAAAGAACTTTGTACAGGTCGTCGAGGGTCAAAGGTTGGGCTTTTGACATTTTTTACCCTCCTTCCGCGGACGGCGCGGGGCGCCATCCAGCAGCCGGATTCTACGACAGCTTTGTCTATTCGTCAAATTGTTGTTATCCTTTTCTATATATGAAGTACAAGAGGCTTTGGGATCTGGTTAAAAAAGAAGAGCGGAGGCAGACTCGCGATGTCGACCTCATCGCTTCCGAAAACTACGCTTCGGATGAGGTGAGGGAGCTTCTGGGATCGGTCCTGGTTAACAAATATTCCGAAGGTTATCCGGGCAAGCGCTATTATCCCGGGAACAAGTATTACGATGAAATCGAGTTGCTTTGCGAGGAAAACGCCCTGAAGGCTTTTCATATTAGCCCTTCTAAATGGCACGCCAATGTCCAGCCGTATTCCGGTTCTCCGGCCAATTTCGCGGTCTACGGGGCGCTTTTGGAGCCGGGGGAAACGATCCTGGGGATGAAGCTCGCCGCCGGCGGCCATCTTACCCACGGCCACAAAGTCTCTTTTTCCGGGAAGTTTTTCCGCGCGGTTCAGTACGGAGTCGATGAAAAAACCGGCTTGATCGATTATGGAGAAATAGCCAGACTGGCCCGAAAGCATAAACCGAAGATCATCGTCTCCGGTATTTCCGCCTATCCTCGCAAGATCAATTTCAAACGCATTAGCGAAATCGCTAAATCCGTCGGCGCTTATCATATGGCCGATATTTCCCACATCGCCGGATTGGTTGCCGCCGGGCTTCATCCGTCGCCTTTTCCATGGAGCGACGTGGTAACGACGACCACTCACAAGACCTTGGCCGGACCACGGGGCGCGGTTATTTTCTGCCGTCGAGAGCTGGTCGAGGAAATCGACAAGGCGGTTTTCCCCGGATTACAGGGCGGACCGCACAACAATGTTACTGCCGCCAAATGCCAGATGTTTTATGAGGCGCAACAGCCGGGATTCAAAAAATACGAGGAGCAGATTGTCAAAAACGCCAGGGTTCTGGCCGAGGAGTTTAAAAAACTCGGGTTTGTTTTAGTAAGCGGCGGAACCGATAACCATCTGATGCTTCTGGATTTGAAAAATTTCGGCGTAGACGGTTTGACCGCCGAGAAATTGCTCGAGAAAAATGGCATTATCGCGAATAGGAACAGCGTTCCTGGAGACACCTCTCCTTTCAAACCTTCGGGCATCCGCATAGGCACGCCGGCCATTACTCGTCGTGGAATGAAAGAGAAAGATATGAAGTTGATCGCGAAAAGGATTTACGAAATTTTAAAAAAAGGAAAATAGAAATGGAGAAGGCTGCCTTACGGCAGCCTTGGGCTACAAAGTTCGGGGATTGCGCGCCCGAATTTTTCTTTTGTTAATGATCCGGGTGAGTTGTCGGTACTCCGGAGAATTTTCCGGAGCTCGGGGATCGACGGCTGGCGCCATCATCTCCTCGACTTGTCTCAATGTGATGGGCGGGCCATCAACCAGGCTGTTCCGTCCATCGCATATATCCCTGCAGGTCAGAGTGCGGATACTCATTACAAACACCTCCTTATTTTTAGATACAACATTTTGCCTGTTTTGGCAAGTGTCTGCCGAAGTTCCTTTAAAATCGGTTTTTTTTAAGCTATGCTCATTCTAATGATTGCTTTGAGCGGTTTTCAAATCAGTCGGCGTATCTATGATCGGATTCGGGGTTTTGCTCCTGTAGATAAGTTTTTAGCAGCCATTCTGGTCGGCGATAATCCGGCTTCGATGAGTTTTATCAGAAAGCAAAAACAGCAGGCGGCTGAAAAATCGGGGATCGATTTCCGTGTTTTTGAATTCCCGAAAAAAGTCAAAGAAGAGGAGCTTCTTTCCGCCATCAAGGCCTTGGCCGAAGATGAAAAATGCGGAGGGATTATTGTCCAGCTTCCTTTGCCGGAACACCTTGATAAACAGGCTATTCTTGACGCCGTGCCTTTTAGGAAAGATCCCGATGCTCTGAGTTCGGAGGCGATTAATAGATTCCGCGGAGGAAGTCCTCTTGTGCTGCCGCCGGCTGTCGGCGTCGTCAAAGAGATATTGGATTTTCAGAAAATCGATTTGAAAGGAAAATCGGTCGCCGTTGTCGGTTTGGGATTTCTGGTCGGCGGGCCGGTTGCCGACTGGTTCCGGGGAAGATGCCGGGAACTTTTTTTGATAGACAAGGGCGATGATTTTTCGCCGGTCAAAAACGCGGACATCGTTGTCTTGGGGACGGGCGTCCCTGGTCTTATCAAAGAATCTGATGCGAAGCTCGGAGCCTTGGTTATCGATTTCGGATACGGCAAGGACGAAAATGGGAAATTGAGAGGGGACTTCAAGCCTTCCGCAACGCAAAATCCCGCCGAAGCGGGATTCTACACGCCGACTCCCGGAGGGACCGGGCCTATTCTTGTGGCTCGCTTGCTTCTAAACTTTTGCGAACTTGTTTTAAGATCTCGTTAAACAGTTTTTTGTCTTCCTTTAATTTGGCTTTGGTCGCCTCGGTGCCGACGCCGAGCTTTTCTTCTCCGAAAGAATAGGTGTTTCCCGATTTTTTGATGACGCCTTGGCCGATGGCCACATTCATCACGTCTCCCTCGTAGGAGATGCCGTCCATAAACATGATGTCGAACTCGGCCGATTTGAAGGGCGCCGCCACCTTATTTTTGGCCACCTTGGCGCGGACGCGATTGCCGACCACTTCTTCTCCTTTCTTAATCTGGGCGATTCTTCGGAGATCTATCCTGATCGTTGAATAGAATTTGAGGGCGCGGCCGCCGGGCGTGGTTGTCGGTTCGCCGTAGCCCATCATGCCGATTTTTTCCCTAAGCTGGTTGATGAAAATAATGAGGGTTTTTGATTTGTTGGCGACGGCAGTGATTTTTCTCATTGCCTGGCTGATCATTCTCGCTTGGAGACCGATAAATTGGTCGCCCATTTCTCCTTCGATTTCCGCCTTCGGAGTGAGCGCGGCCACAGAATCGACGACAATGACATCGATGACGCCCGAGCGCACCAGGCTTTCCATGATATTCAAGGCCTCTTCGCCGCTGTCAGGCTGGGAGAGAAGAAGTTCCGAGACTTTGACGCCGATTTTTTTCGCCCGGTCAGGATCGAGAGCGTGCTCGGCGTCGATGAAAGCGGCTTTACCTCCGGCTTTTTGGGCTTCGGCGATTACCTGGAGCCCGAGCGTGCTTTTGCCGGACATCTCCGGGCCGAAGATCTCGACGATTCTTCCCTTCGGGAACCCGCCGACGCCCAAGGCCCGATCCAAAGAAAACGAACCGCTCGGAATCACCTCGACGTCGGTTTTTTTGACCTCGCCGAGCTTCATGATCGAGCCTTCGCCGTATTTTTCTCTGAGAGATTCCACCAGGGCGTCAAGGCTGGCGGATTTGTCTTCTTTATTCGACAGTTTCGTTTCCTTGGATTTCTTCTCCGATTTCATAAATGATGCGTCTTTCTATTTTCGTTTCCCGACCGAGAAACCTTTTTATTTTGAATTCAAAAGTGTTGATTCCTTGTTCGAGCGGCACTTCCTCGCTGAAAGCGCCCGTCGAATCCGGATAGATCGGCTCGCCGTTCAACTGAAGCGAGTCTCTGGGGTCAATTTTCCCTTCAATTATAGCAGTCGGAGCTTGGACGATTAAATCAGTCTCCGGCAGATTGACGTTGATGGTCGGTATTCCCAAAACATCTTTGATTTTTAAAGAAACGCCGATGATGAGCAACAGGCCCAGGGCGCCGGCGATGATCCAGCGGTTCGCGGGTTTCTGGATGGCGAAGCGGTTTGACGGCAGAGCGTCTTCTTTGCCCGAGGTCTTGAATCCCAATTTTTTGTAGGCGGCGTAAAGACCGGTCGGTTCGACTCCGGTAACGGCGGCGATTTTATTCAGATAGCCGCGGACATAGGGCCCGGCCGGCAGGCTTTTGACGTCGTTTTGGCAGAGCGCGGATAAATATCTCTTGGGGATGTTGGTGAGTTCCGCCAGCTTGTCGATGTTCAGTCCTCGGCCGGTTATCAGCTCCTCCATGAGCTCGGCCAGGGTCTTCTCATTGTATTTTTCGTTATCCATTATCTATCTGGTTTTCGGTCTGTTCTAATTGGTCTAAATAAACGTCTCTGGGCTTGGCCCCTTCTCCCGGGCCGATAATGCCCTTGTCTTCCATAATATCGAGGAGCCGTGCAGCACGAGCATAACCGATTTTCAGCCGCCGCTGCAAGAGCGAGGCCGAGGCTTTTTTGGCTTCGGTTACCACCTGCAGGGCGTTGGGATAAAGCTCATCATCGGCGTCTCCGGAGTCGGGAATGTCGAAAATTGCCTCTCCGGGAGTCGAGCCCGAATCATCGACAACGGCTTTCATCTCCGGTTCGTTGTTTTCGGCGATGAAACCGGCCACCGCTTTGATCTCGCCTTCGGTGATATAGGCGCCCTGGATCCTCTTCGGCTTGGAAAGATCGGAGGTAACATAGAGCATGTCTCCGCCTCCCAAAAGCTTCTCGGCGCCGGCCATGTCGAGGATTGTTCTTGAATCGACTTGGCTCGCCACCTGCAGAGCGATGCGGCTTGTGATGTTCGCCTTGATGAGTCCGGTGATGACCTCGACCGAAGGCCGTTGGGTGGAAACAACCAGATGGATGCCGGTGGCGCGTGCCATCTGGGCGAGTCTCACGATCGATCCTTCGATTTCCCGTCCATAGGCGGCCATGAGATCGGCGAGCTCGTCGATGACAATGACAATATAATTCATCGGCTCTTCTTTGTGGCTCGCGTTGTAGCTTTGGATGTCGCGGTTGCCGCTTTGCATCAAGGTGTCGTAGCGACGATCCATTTCGGAAATGGCCCAGCGGAGGCTAGCTACGGCCTTTTTGCCTTCGGTGATGACCGGAGCCACCAGGTGGGGAAGTTTGTTGTAGGGAGTGAGCTCGACCCGTTTCGGATCAATCATGATGAATTTCAGAGTTTCCGGAGAATTTTTATAAAGCAGCGAGACGATCAGGCTATGGATGACAACTGATTTTCCGGAACCGGTGGCTCCGGCAATGAGGAGGTGGGGCATTTTGGCGATGTTCGGAAATACCGGATCGCCGGAAATTTCCCGTCCGAGGCTGAAAGTCAGGGTGCTCGAGCTTCCGAATTCCGGGTAAGCCATCAAGCTTCCCAAGCGGACAATGGCCGCGGATTTGTTCGGCACCTCGATGCCGACCAGCGACTTGCCGGGGATGGGCGCCTCGATTCTCAAGGGGTGGGCCGCCAAGGCCAAAGCCAGGTCCTGGTTTAGGGCAGTGATCCTTGAAAGCTTGATGCCTTCGGCCGGTTTAAGGGTGTATCGGGTTACTTTCGGGCCGATGGTGATTTCTCCCATCTCCACCGGAATGCCAAAGCTTTCGAGCGTCCTTCTGATGATGTTCGCGTTCGCCCGCAAATCGCCGGAAGTTGGTTTTTCGTTTTGGCTGTTCAAAAGCGAAAGCGGAGGCGGAACGTAGTTTTTAAAACTGATTTTCTTCCCGGGTCCGGTTCTTTTGGTTTCTCCGAACTCTTCCGGTTCTTTCACTTCGAGCTCCGTTTCCTTTTCTTTTGGTCTTTCGTTGGGTTTTACCGCCTCCATCGGCGAGACGATTTGCGGTTTTTCCTCGGCCATCGCCGGAAAAATCGGCTTAATGGTTTCTTCCGCGGGCTTTTTCTTGAAGGCGGGGAGCTTGAGAGGGATATCCAAAGTGACGAGGACGCTGATCAAAAACAAGCTGATGCCGATGATGAGCCCGGCGATCTTGCCGAAGGGCGCTTCGATCATTCCGAAAATGTTGCCGGCGACGCCGCCTTTCTCCGGATAGAGGATGTCGAGCAGACTGAGCCCGGCGATGACGAACAAAACGGCACCGAAAACGGCGTTCCGGCCGAACTCCCGTTTTTCTCCGGAAGTGAGCAGGCTGATTCCCAAAATGGCGAAGATGGTCGGAATAAAATAATAACCGACGCCGAAAGCGATGGAGAGGTTGCGATAAAGGAAGTCGCCGACTGGTCCGGCTTGGCCGCCGGCGGCGAGGAAAAGAATGGCTGCTAGTCCGCAGAAAGCAATGCCGACGATGCTTCGTTTAACTTCGGGGCTTAGCATGGCTTTAGCGGGTTGGGGTTCGGAAACTTTCTGCTTGCGCTGCTTATTTTTGGACATAAACAGCCTCATTATATAGTAAAAATCAAGAAAAATGAATAACTATTGACAAATTAAACTAAATGTGTTATACTAATTTTGTCCAAGAATTTAAGACTTGGACCGCGGTCCTTTAGAGGGGAGTTTGCATAATGAAAACGAAGCTGTCTCACGTTCTGCTCGACCTCGGTTTCTTCTCGGCTCTTGGAACATCGGAACATCCGGCGATGACGCCGAAAGAAATCTATGTCAAGCGCGGGGAACCCAACACGATCGATCGGAATAACGGGCTGATCGCGGTGTACGACGAAGTGGGGCGGCCGTGGATTCTCCATAATAGCCGCTTCACCGACGAGGTGGAGGACAAGCTTCGGGAATATCCCTTGAAGCCGGGCGCGTACGTACCGCACTCGAACGATTGCGGCCAGTATGTCCACGAAGTTGTGTTGAAAAGCTAACATGCAAAAGACCTAAGCACGTCATTAAAAGGCTTATTTTTTTTGCCCGATTTCGATTATTAGCGGCCCCCGCCGCGGGTTGAAAAAAATTCGGAAAGCGGCTATTCTTCATTATCTTTTATGAAAGACGTTGTTGTTATCGATATTGAAACCAAAAACACCTTTGCCGACGTCGGAGGCGAAGAACACATTGGCGACCTTGAAGTTTCGGTCGCCTGCGTTTATTCCTACAACGAGGCTAAGTTTAAAAGTTTTTGGGAGCCGAACATGGCCGAACTCGGTCGCTTGCTTCAGGACTCCGGATTGGTCGTCGGCTTTAGCATCAATCGTTTTGATTTGCCGGTGCTCGATCGTTATTTCCCTTTTTCCACCAAGGCCTTGAAACGCTTGGATATTCTCGAGGAGATCGAGGCGAACTTTGGCAGTCGCATCGGACTCGATATCCTCGCCCAGACAAATATCGGAGCGGGCAAGACCCATCACAGCCTCGAGGCCATCAGGCTTTGGAATGAAGGCCAGCACAAAGAGCTCGAAAATTATTGTCTAAACGACGTCAAAATCACCAAGGATCTCTACGAGCTAGCGAGAGAGCAGGGTCATCTTTTGATCCCCGACCGGAAAAGCGGGGAAATCGCCAAAGTCAGTCTTGATTTTTCGGGCATCCTCCGCGACCTGGCGTCCGCCCCGAACACCCTTTTTTAGTTTTTGCCAATTTATAGCGAGTAAAGCGAGCTTCGATAAATTGAGCATCCGCCGTAGCCTTGGCGAAGGCAGATCGCCAATCTTTATTTTTCATTCTTCGTGTTTCGGTTTAAGCTCATAATATGAACCGCATTTATCTGGACGCCGCCGCCACCACACCTCTGGACAAGGCGGTTTTGAAAGCGATGACGCCGTATTTTTCCGATAGGTTCGGGAACCCCGGCGCCATCCATTATCTCGGTCAGGAAGCGATGAGGGCGGTCGACGAAAGCCGCGGAAAAATCATCGAGCTTTTGGCCGGGGACATCCTGGAGGATTTCCGCAATGTTATTTTTACCGGTTCGGCCACCGAAGCCAATAATTTGGCTTTGCGTGGGAGCGTCAGGGATTTTTATAATTTAAAAAGGAATGAGAAATATCTTCCGGTTAAAATCATCGTTTCGGCGACCGAGCACGATTCTGTTTTGAAGACGGCCGAAGACTTGGAAGCCGAAGGTGTCGAGGTGGTCTATCTTCCGGTGGACAAAAAAGGATTGATCGACGTTCAAAAACTCAAGCAGTCGTTGGACGAGCGGACGGCCGTTGTCTCGGTCCACTACGTGAATAACGAAACCGGAGCGATCGAAAACGTTAAAGAAATCGGCGGGATCGTCAGGGAATATCGCGAGAGCTTCGGAGGAGGGGAGGTTTTTCCGCTTTTCCATATGGACGCGGTCCAAGCCTTCCAATATTTTGATTGCTCTCCGGAAGCGACGAAGGCCGATCTTGTTACTTTGTCCGGACACAAGATGTTCGGCCCGAAAGGAGTCGGGGTTTTGTATTTCAACCGGATTGTTTCCAGAAGGGAGCGCCAGGCGGGAAAGATAATCGGTTTGAAACCGATTATTACCGGAGGCGGCCAGGAATTCGGTTTGCGGTCGGGCACGGAAAACGTTCCGGCCATCGTCGGCTTTTCCGCTGCCGCTAAGATCGCCAGCCGGAAAAGAAAAGAATCTTTCAAAAAAGTATCAATCCTCAAGGATTATTTTAGCCGAAGCCTCAAGGCTTTGGGCCGGAAAGTAGCTTTGAACACCCCGCCCGGGAAAAGCAGCCCCCATATTTTAAACGTCAGGTTTCCCGGAATGAAATCCGAAGAGATGATCGGCCGGCTCGATATGCTCGGCGTCGCCGCTTCGGCCGGTTCCGCTTGCTCGAGTCGGAGTCTCTTGCCGTCGCACGTGCTTCTCGCCATGGGTCTTTCGGAGAAAGAAGCCCTGGAGAGTGTGCGCTTCAGTTTCAGCCGCGAGCTTGAAAAAGCCGACCTCGCGGTCGGCTTGAAGGCTATCAAAAAGATTCTCGGCTGATTGCTAATTTGTCGTTTCTGTCGGTTTTGTCTCCGGAGAAATCATCAGGGGCTTGGATTTGATTCCCAAAATGGAATTCAGCTCCTGGCGGGAAATTTCTTTTTCTATCTTTTTATCGCCGATGATCAGCGTCGGCGTGTTTTTGATGTTGTAGATTTGCGAAAGGATTTTGATGAGGGAGATGTCTTTGTTCGAGACATCGAAAGAGTAGATCATGATTTCCGGATATTCCTGTTTCACCTGGCGGAGCATTTCTCCTTCATAGCCGCAATCTTCGCAGGTCCGGTCGAAGAAATAGAGGACGGTCGTGTATTTTTTATTGCATTTCGTCGCGATCTGTTTCAGCGTGAAGAAATCGCGGATTTCCATGAGCCAGTAATTGGTCTTCATGTTGACGACCTCGGCGTTTTGTTCCGGAAGCCGGCTGGCCACCAACTCTAATTTTTGTCCGAAGGTGTCGGTTTCGTTCGCGAAATTGACGATTTGTTCTTCGTACATTTCACAACTCACGTTCGAGGTCTTGTCCATCAGAGTGAGCATTTCGAGCGAGCTGTATTCCGATTGGAGGGAGTTGATGTCGTTTTGGAGATCTTGAAGCCGTGATTGGCTCAAGCGATTACTCAAGGCGAATCCGGCGATAAAAATGGTGAACGAAATGGCGAAGGCCGCGGCGAACTTAAACAGACTGAGCTGTCTTCGAGTTTGTTCCATGATGTCTATTACTTATACCAATAGAGTTTTTGATGAGTCAATTCGTAAAAGAGGGTGATCATCCAGAATCCGATGACAAAGAGCGGATAATAGATGAGGATGTAGGGGATATAAAAGAGCGTCATGCCCTTCAAATCCTTCGGAGAATATTTGTAAATGAAATAAAAAGAGATGAGCGATAGGCTGAAGATGACGATCGAGATGAGCTGCATGGCGGTCGGTTGGATGAAAAAGTTGCTGATATGCAGTCCTCCTTCGAGAGAGAGCCTTGGAAGATGGAAGAGTGTTCCGTATTCGATCTTTTTGGCCGCGGCGATGGCGAAATGGGCGACCGAAATCAAAAACAGGTCGAAGGCGATGATAAGGAAGAAGATCGCTGAAGGGAAAATAAACAGCCCGAAATCCCCATATCTGGGGTCGCCGAGGAGCTTGCGGTATTTGAAAAAATTGCGTAGCGTGCCGCGGTTCCATCTGACGCGCTGGTTCTTTAGGGCCTTGAGCGTCGCCGGAGCGTTCGTAAAGACCTCGGCGTTATGGCAGTACTCGATCGAATACTGGTGTTTTTGGAGCCTCAAGGCGATTTCGCCGTCCTCGGTCAAGTTGCCTTCTTCGAAGCCGCCGATTTTTTCGAAAACCGACATGCGGTAGGCGCTGAACGGCCCGGGCGTTACGAGCAGTCCGTTTGCCAGGGACATCATCTTTTTGATGTAGAAACAAAGGAGATATTCGGCGCTCTGGATCTTTTGGAGAAAAGTTTTGGGATCGCGGATTTTCATGGCGGCGACGACGGCGGCCACCCGTTCGTTTTTCGAAAAATAGGGAATCATTCTTTTCAAAGCGTCGGGCGTTACGTAAGAATCCGCGTCCAGGGTAACCATAAATTCGGAATTGATCATCGCGATGGCCGCGTTCATCGTTCTCGCCTTGCCTCCGTGGGGATTGGCGACAACCTTGATGTTTCGTTCTGGGTGTTTGGCCGCTTCCGCCCGACCGGCTTCCAGGGTTTTGTCTTTCGATCCGTCGTCCACGACGAGGATCTTCAGTTTTTCGGCCGGGTAATCCAGGTTGGCGGCCGAGGCGATGGTCGCGGCGATATTTTTTTCCTCGTTATAGGCGGGGATGACCACGGTAACACTCGGGTAGCTTGGATTTTTTGGCTCGGTCTCGGCCGGAGCTTCAATCCGGTCTTTATTTTCGATGAAAGTGAGAAGGTAAAAGATACCCATAAAAAGGGCGAAGAATTCCGCGAAGTAACCCGTGATTTGGGCGATGGTGTCGAGCATGCCTTCCTATATATTATGTAGCCTCGGCCGGATAAAGGAAAATGGTCGATTGGCATTGACCTCGCATTATAGGGGTCATAAAATGGATTTGCAAACGAAGTCCATTTTTTAAAAAGGTCTTGAAATCTTATTTTTTAAAATCCATGAAAAATAAATTGGCGGTTTTTTCCTCGATGGTCGCGGTTTTGGCTCTTGCCGGAGTATTGGCAGGGGTCCAACCGGCTAAAGCGAGCGTTTGGAGCGACTTTTACGACAAATATTTGAAACCCTTTATTGTTCTGCCTCAAAATGCCGTCAAGCCGGTTGCGCCGGCTCCGGAACTTTACGCCCCAACCGTCGAGTACGAGAACGCGGTTATCAAAACAGTGGAAAAAGCGAGTCCAGCCGTCGTTTCCATTGTCGTTTCCAAGGATTTGCCCGTGCTCGAGGAGTGCCCCTATGACCCGTTCTCTGGTTTTGACAGCCGTTTCCTCGGCCGGGGTTTTTCCTTTACTATTCCCTGTCCTTCTTCGGGCAAAACCGAAAAGCGAACCATCGGCGGCGGCACCGGCTTCGTTGTTTCCGAGGACGGCCTTCTTGTCACTAATAACCATGTGGTCGCGGACACTAAAGCCGAGTACACGGTCTTGTTGAATAACGGGGACAAATACGTGGCCACAATTGTGGCCAGGGACTCGTCCAGGGACTTGGCCTTAATGCGGATTGCGGCCACCGGCTTGACCGCGTTGCCTCTTGGCGACTCTGACACTATTAGGCTTGGCCAGACAGCCATTACTATTGGCAATGCTTTGGCTGAGTTTGAGAATACCGTGTCCGTGGGCGTTGTCTCTGGTCTGGCCAGGAACGTAACCGCGGAAAACGGCCAAGGCCAGATAGAAACCATTGATAATGTCATTCAGACGGACGCGGCCATCAATCCCGGCAATTCCGGCGGTCCACTTCTAAACCTTAAAGGCGAGGTCATTGGCATTAACACGGCCGTTGTGTCCGATGCCCAGAGTATTGGCTTTGCCATTCCGGTCAACAAGGCCAAGAACGTTATCAGCTCGTTTCGGCAGACCGGCCGGATAATTGTGCCCTATCTCGGTGTCCGTTACGTTATGACAGATGCCGGCGCCAAGATCACCGGCGACAAAGAGTCGGCCGTTGTCAAGGGTTCTCCGGCTGACAAGGCCGGCTTGAAAGAGGGAGATATTATTTTGTCCATTGACGGCGCGAACCTGTCGAAAACGCGGACCCTTTCTTCGGTTGTCGAGGCGCGTAAGGTAGGCGATGTCCTGGTTTTGAAGGTCAGGCGGAGAGAAGGAGATTTAACAATCGAGGCGACTCTCGTCGAGAAGCCGGAATGATTTGACTTTTTCCGGTCGCTATTGCTATTTTAGGTCTGCTAAAATGTGTCATAATTAACAAAAGCCTTTATGAATTCTTTCAATCGTTTTACCCTAAAAGCCCAAGAGGCGCTTCAATCCGCTCAGGACCTCGCTTCTTCGATGAAGCACGGAGAATTCCGCAGTCTCCACCTCCTTTATGCCTTGATCGGCGATCCCGATTCCTTGGCCCAACCTATTTTGGAGAAGCTGGGCGTTGATTTGTCGGCTTTGGAAGCGGATATCAACGACGAACTGCGCCGGTTACCCAAGATTTTTTCCGAAAGCAACGTTTCCCAGATGTATCTTTCCCAAGAGGTCATCAAAGTGATCGACGTGGCTGCTCGTTTCAGCCAGATGAATAAGGACGAATTTATTTCCTGCGAACACCTGCTTCTCGGCGTTTTCGAGGTTGTTTCTCCGGCTAAAATGCTTTTGGAGCGCTTTGGCGTTACCCGCGAAGGTCTGATGCGGGCTTTGGCCGAGCTCCGGGGCAGCGCCAAAGTAACCGACGAGACCCCCGAATCAAAGTTTCAGGTTCTGGAAAAATATTCGGAGAACCTGACCGACAAGGCCCGCGAAGGCAAGCTTGACCCCTTGATTGGCCGCGACGAGGAGCTCCGGCGGGTCATCCAGGTTTTATCCCGCCGCACCAAGAATAATCCGGTCCTGATCGGCGAACCGGGCGTTGGCAAAACAGCCATCGTTGAAGGGCTGGCGCAAAAAATCGTCGCCGGCGACGTGCCGGAGACCTTGAAGGGCAAAGAAATTATTTCTCTCGACCTCGGATCGCTTATCGCCGGGACCAAATTCCGCGGCGAGTTTGAGGACCGCCTGAAAGCTTTTGTCAAAGAGATCAAAAATTCGAGCGGCAAGATGATCCTTTTCATCGATGAAATCCACATGATTATCGGCGCTGGTTCGGCCGAGGGGGCTATGGATGCGTCCAATTTGCTGAAGCCGAGTCTCGCTCGGGGCGAGCTCCATGCCATCGGCGCGACCACCACCCGCGAATATCAGTTGCATATAGAAAAAGACGCCGCCTTGGAGCGTCGTTTCCAGCCGATCATGGTCGAGGAGCCGTCGCTTGAGGACAGCGTTACCATTTTGAGGGGGCTGAAGGAGAAATATGAAGTCCATCATGGATTGAAGATTTCCGACGAGGCGTTAGTGGCGGCCGTCAATTTGAGCGCCCGCTACATTTCCGACAGGTTCTTGCCGGACAAGGCGGTGGACGTGATCGACGAGGCTTCGGCCGCGAGAAAGCTCGAAAGCGAGTCTATTCCGCAATCGATCGACAGCCTCAAGAAACAGATTATGAGCCTTGAAATTGAACGGAAGGCCCTGGAAAAGGAATCCGGACGCGAGGCTAGATTGAAGGCCATCGATAAATCCTTGAAGGATTTGAAAAAGCAGTACGACGGCCTCTCCGGAGAGTGGCAGGCCGAACGTTTGGTTTTCGAAAACGTCCATAATTTGAGAAAAAGACTGGAGGATCTGCGCCGGAGCGCCGAAAAAGCCGAGCGCGAGGGCGATCTGGAGACCGTGGCGAAGATCCGTTATGGCGAATTGCCGCAGGCGGAAAAGGAATTCGGCGCCTATGACAGGAAGCATTTCGGCACCAAGGCCAGCAAAGAGCGTTTTATCAAGGAGCAAGTTGACGCCGAGGATGTGGCCAAGGTTATTTCCCGTTGGACAGGTATTCCGGTGGCGAACATGCTTGAATCCGAGGCGGAAAAGCTCGTAAGGATCGAGGATGAAGGAAACAAACGCGTGGTAGGCCAGGAAGAGGCGATCTCGGCGGTTTCGAACGCTTTGCGCCGCGCCCGGGCCGGATTGGCCGATCCGAACCGGCCCCTGGGGTCATTTATGTTTATGGGTCCGACCGGCGTCGGTAAAACCGAGCTCGCCAGGGCTTTGGCTGAATTTATGTTTGATCGCGACGACGCCATTATCCGCATCGATATGTCCGAATACATGGAAAAGCATTCGGTGGCGCGGCTCATCGGATCGCCTCCGGGTTATGTCGGCCACGAAGAGGGAGGCCAGCTTACTGAGACCGTGAGGCACAAGCCCTATAGTTTGATTCTTTTCGATGAGATCGAAAAAGCCCACCCCGAGGTCTTCAACGTGCTTTTGCAGGTTTTGGATAACGGCCGATTGACCGACGGCAAGGGGAAAACGGTGAATTTTAAAAACGCCATCATTATTCTAACCTCGAACGTCGGTTCCGAGCTGAATCGCGAGATTTCACGCGTTGGTTTCCAGATGTCGGCTGATGAGTTCAAGGGGAAAGAAGACGACTACCGGTCGAGGATGATGGAGGCGCTTCGCGATCGTTTCCGGCCGGAGTTTTTGAACCGCTTGGACGACATCATTGTTTTTCATTCGCTCACCAAGCCGGATATTATGAAAATCGTCGATATCCAGATAGAGAATTTGAGACGTCAGCTTGCGGAAAAGGGGATCAAGGCGGTCATCGACGCCGACACTAGGAAATACATCGCTGAAAAGGGCTACGACCCCGAGTTCGGTGCGCGTCCGCTTAAGCGTTTCATTCAGAAGACCATTCTCGACCAGCTGGCCGATCGGTTGATAAGAGGAGAAATAAAAAATGGAGGAAAAGTTAAAATCGGTCTGGAAAACTCCGAAATTAAAATTAGGGGTTAAGGCGCTTATTCTCGCCGCCTCGTTTTTTTACCTTCCTTTTTGGTTCGCGGCCTTGGTGGCCTGCGTTTTTTATTTCTTCCCGGCCTTGAATACCGAAAAACTGATCACTTCTTTTTTGATCAGTTTGTTCCTGGGATTCGTGTTCTCGGGCATTGTCCCGGCCGCGGATTTCTGGCTGATCGCCGGCGTTATTTTCTATCTTCTCCTGGGCGTGAAAGATATGGTGTTTATCAACCGGAAATTCGTTTACGGATTGCTTTTTGCTTCGGTGATGATCGCCGCTTTTCTCGGCGTGCTTGCCGGAGCGGTTTCTCCCTGGCTTCTCGCTTTGCTCCTTTTGCTCCTTTTCCGGGAGTTTTTCTCGGTGATGCTTCCGGATTATCCGAAGCGGGCCAGGCTTTTCGCCGGAGCTTTTACCTTGATCGGCTTCGAAATCTTTTCTACCTGCTCCTGGTTGGATCTTCCCCGGGTTTTTATAAATAGGCTGTGGATAAGTCCCTGGCACGCAGACATGCTTTCCGCTCTATTGATTTTCGGCTGGATTGCCCTGCCCTTAAACCTTTTATTTGTCTCCTTGAATGGCCGAATTAGACCCAAAATTGTTTTTGGCCACGTGGCCGGAATGGCTGTCTTAATTGCCTTGACACTTGTCCTCGTTTTCTGATAGTGTCGGGGTGATATGGCAGAGTATCTGACACAGTATCAGGAACTTGCTAATGACATTGCGGCCGCCACTTTTAGGGTGGCCGAATTGATTAAACAGGACAGGTTAAAAGCCGAACTTCACCTGGCCGTGTTTGATCTTGTTTTGGCCGGATCAGACAGAATAATTACTAGGCTTAAGGCTCTAATAAGGTTCGGCCAATCTATTCAAGAAATTAAGGACATCAATGCCGAGGTCCTTTTAAGGGAGCTTGGCCATCTGGAAGGTTTGGCCAAAGAAGTGGCTATGGCCGAGACAGATGTCACTATTGAAGATGAGTTCGTGGACAAACAATATGGCCAGGTTGTTAGTCAGATGGCCAAGTGGCCAAATCGTGGCATGACACGGCCAACTGGCCACGTTATGGCCAAGCCGGCGAATCAAGGAACTGGCCGGCCGTCTAGCTTGGATCAGGTTTGGAAATTTATGGAAACGCGTCCGGAAACAAGGTTCAAGGATTTAGAACAGGCTTTCGGCCACTTGAGCAGCCGTACCTTGCGTCGGGTGATTGAACAGCTTAGAAAATCAGGTAAAATTGAAAGGGTGGGAAATCCGGGCCCAGCCAGCTTTTATCGCGCCACTACTGGGGTTTCTCAGGCCGCGGCCGTGATTCCGCTTCCGAAGAGCCAATCTGTGGCCGAATCGGCGCTTCCGGAAAACCCGGGAAACCGTAACCCCGAGACGATTATTGCGTTGTAATAGATAAGTTGGTATATTGGTTTTGCTTTGAGTGAGGCAAAGCAACCTAAACAAACGGATCATCCGTTTTCATGTTTCCGGGCGCAGCAGTCCGAAGACATGATCGATTTAGATTGTTCTGCCTCGCCCCAAGCGAGGTTTGTTTTATCCCGTTCCAAATTTAAAATGCCGAGTTATGTATACGTGCTTAGAAGCCTCACGGATGGAAAGCTGTATACCGGCTCGACTAATAATCTGAAACGCCGGATAGGACTACATAGCAAAGGGTTGATTTATTCAACCAAACATAGAAGACCTTTCCAATTAATCTATTACGAGTGTGGCGTTTCAGAGAAAGACGCCAGGGCTCGAGAAAAATATCTAAAGTCTGGCAGAGGGAAAAGATATCTTAAAGCTAGACTGAAATATTTTTTGAATTTGGAACGGGATAAATGATACCAGGATTATCTTCGAGCATCGGCTTGTGAGACTTGCCTCACGAGTCCGGATTAGCCGGTCGATGATGTCGCGGGGAATAATCTTCCGATAAACAAAAAGCATTTAACTTTCTACAGATAATTAATAAAAAATGAGTAAGTTCACACAGAAAGTTGTGTCTGTGGCCTTGGCTTTGGCTACGGTCGCTTCGCTTTCTGGCAATGTGGCTCACGGCGCTATGACGACCGCTGAGATCCAGGCCATGATCGCGACCTTGACCAGCCAACTTGCCGCGTTACAGGCTCAGCTTGGTGCGACTACTGGAACCGGCACTGCTGCCGCCTACAACTTCACCACCGACCTCACCGTTGGTTCTAAGGGTGCAGACGTTACAGCTTTGCAGAATTTCCTTATCGCACAGAATAAAGGAGCTGCTGCTAAGGCTTTGGCCGCTGTCGGCGCTACCGGCTATTTTGGCACTTTGACCAAAAATGCCGTTGCCGAATATCAGGCCGCCAGAGGCATCACTCCGACCTTGGGCTATTTTGGTCCTAAAACACGGGCTGACGTTAACGCGTTGTCCGTGACGACTACCCCGACGACTCCGACAACTCCGGTTGTGGGAGCGCCGCTTACTGTGTCCGTAGCTTCCGACACCCCGGTTGGAACCAATATTTTGGCTGGCTCCGCCAACAACGTGGTGACCAAATTGGTCTTCACCGCTGGCAATGATGCCGATGCCAATATCACTGGTTTGACCATCCATTCGTTTGGAACCGCGGCTTTGGCTGCTACCGACATCGCTCGGGTTAAAATCTTCGATGGCTCTGTCCAAGTTGGTTTGACCCAAATCCAGGTGAACGGCAATTCGACCTTCACCTTTGCTCCGGCTATCAGCATTCCGAAAGGAACCTCGAAGACTCTGTCTATCGCGGTTGACGTCGCCGCGACCCCTGGTGCTACGCCGTCTGCCACCATCAAAATGGGCATCGAATCTGCCGCCAAAATCATTGGCGCCACTTTCGGTGGCACTTTCCCGGTGGTCGGCAACGCTGACACCATCGTCGCTGGCGGTTCGATCGGAACTTTGACTGTTACCGCCGGTGCTCCGACTGCGGTTAATAACACCTATGTCGGCGCTAAGGACATTGTCCTTGGCAATTACATCGTCACCGCTGGCACGAACGAGGATGTCAAAGTCACTCAGTTCAATGTCAGCTATGGCGCTGGCGCTAACACCGCTTCAACCATCACCGATACCGATCTTTCCAATGTTCGGTTGAAGGTTGATGGCGCGGTTGTCGGCACTCCGGCCAACTTCTCGACCAGGAGAGCTACTATTGATCTCTCGACCCCGATTGTCTTGAGCAAGGGTACCTCCAAGGTTTTCCAAGTTGTCGCCGATATTGCTTCTGGCTCCGGTCGCGTGATCGAGCTTGATAACCCCTTGAACATGGTTAACGGCTTAGGCGTCATCTCTGGCGTCGGCGTTACTGGCGGCGGTGCCGCTGGCGTTACCGTTCGCTTGGGCGCTACGAGCGCGATTGCGATTGGCGCTGGTCAGTTGTCGGTTTCCGTCAGCTCTTCGTCTCCGGCTGGTGCGGGCGCGGTTGTTGTGCGCTCCATCACCCCGCAGGTCTTGGGCGTCTATGATATCCGGGCTATCGGCGAAGATATGTTGATTAACACAGTTAATTTAAGCTTCCCCTCAACCACTAATCTTGGAACCAATGCTGGAACTATTTCCAATGTTGGTTTATATGACGAGACCGGTGCGTTGTTGTCGAACCAGCTAACTTTAACTGCGGATAACACGACAAATCCTGATCAATGGACTTCTGGTGCAGCTGGCGTCACCACTAACACCTTCACGATGAACTGGTTGGTTCCGGCTAATACCACCAAGAAGTTGTATGTTAAAGGTACGACTAATACGATTACTGGCCCGGCTACTGCCACTGTTGATACGACTTTGGCTTTAGTTAATGCGTCTTCTATTGTCGCGACAGGCTTGTCTTCGTCTGGTGTCGCTGGTCCGAATAATATTCTTTCGACTTCGGTTTTGGTCTTACCGGCTATGACGATTAATTCCACTGCCACATTCTTGGCTGTTGGCGATAGCACTTTGACCCCGATCGATCAGAATGTTATCGGCCCGGTTTCTCAGGTAACCCTTGGTTACTTGAAAATTACCGCCCAAAACGAGGATCAGGATCTTCGCAGAACGCAACTCAGCCCAGTTACTACTGTTGCTGCTAACTTGAGCGCCGTCGCTTCGAGTGTCGCCCTTTACGATGGTAACACTCAGGTGACTAATTTTGTTGCGCCTTTAGGCGCTGCTACGGCGTTAGTCGGTAGCAATTGTATTGTGGCAACCGCCGGTGGCGGTAATGTTAATGCTGGCGATGTCTGCTTCGCTGCGACTGATGTCTTGACCCCGACCACCTTCAGCTTGAATACGCCGAAGACTTTGAAGGTTGTTGCCAACCTTTTGACTCCGGCTGCTGAAGCCGCGACCGAGCGCTTCACTATTGCTGCTACTGCCTTGGAAACCCTTGGTAAGACCTCTGGTGTTGTCGCTTCGAACGGCGCTTTGATTGATCTTCGCACGACCACTTCTTTGGGCACCGGCGGTACCTATACCGTCCGCTCGAACGTTGTGGAAGTCGTGAAGGACGCGACCTCTCCTTCGGGAAATGTCCGCGGCACTTTCGTCAATCATGGCGTCTGGAAATTGACCGCTAACGGAACCGCTACTACCTTGAATATTGGCCGTATTGTCTTTACCTCCCGCGTCGGCTTGCCGAACGTGGCTGGTAATCTTGCGACCACTTCGATGTTTAGGTTGTACAATGTCTCGACCGGTCAGGTTATTGCTTCTCAGGCGAGCGCTGTGGATAACGTCGCCGGCACTGTTACTTTTGATGGAATCATCGGCACTCAGCTTCAGCTGACCCGTGGCGTTTCACAAATGATTGCTTTGCAGGTGACTACCACTTCGACCGCTGTCTGGCCGATCAACACTCAGCTTCAGTGGTCTATTACCTCTGCTGCTAACGTGTCGGTCGGTTCCTACGGTACTGCGACCGATTTGGCCGCTGCCACCGATACGGACTTCGGCACCGCGATTTTGCTTCCGACTCACGCTAATACCACTGGTGGTATCTTAAAGACCGGAGTTGCTGGCGCTGCCTTCGTTATGGGCACTGATCAGCTTTACTTGGTTGGAGTCGCTGGCAATGCCACGGGCGTCGTCACCGCTGGTGATACGCTTTTGATCCCGAATACTGCCGACAAAGCTGCCGGTCGTTATGCGGGACGTGTCATGGTCGCTGCTGATCCGGATGTTGTCGCTGGAACACCTATCGTTGTTCCGACTCTTGCCATCACCAATCCTGGTGCTGTCGGCAAGACTGGCGCCGCCGCTGCGGCTGGCGTCTACGGAACCGATGGCTTCTATATCAAGGGAGCTGGCGCTTCTGCCGCTACCATTGAAGTCGGCGATATCCGTGGTTTGGGTGGTTCGACGATCACTTCGGGCAAAGACTACTCTGGCGCTGTCGGTTACGGCGCGACCACTTGGTCTATTCCGGCTGACGCGAACACTGTCACTCTTCCGTAGTTTTCCTTTAGTCCGTTCCAAATAAATTTTTGGAATGAACTTCTTGAGTTAGGAAAACTGCTCGAAAGCTCCTCCCTTTACGGGGAGGAGCTTTTTTATAAACAAGGCTTGCTTATTTGTTCGGTTATTCACAGCGTTTTCGGAAATTCTGGTGTATAATATTGTCATACGGTTTGCTTTCTCGCGCGTTTATCTTTCAATAAAAAGTGATTTGGTCGATAACGCCGTTGAGCGATGCCGAAGAATTAATAAAAACAAAATTTAATTCAAAAATAGATTAATAAAAGCAATGAAAAAATTATTTCCTGTTTTAGGAGTCGTTGCTTTGGCGCTTGGAATAGTCATTTTGGCTGTTCCGTCCGTCAAGGCTGCTCCGGCTGGTACTTTGACTTCAGCTGGAGGCACCCCGCTTACTGTTGATATCGGCCAGATTGTTACCGTCCCTGATCTGACTGTTACCGATGCTGGAGGAGAAATCACTCTCGCCAACGATATCCGGATTCAAATTCCGGTAGGCGTTAATGCCATTTGGGATACCACTGCTCTTGCCCCGACAATGACGCCGACCGGTGCCACCTTGGCCGTGGCCGCCGCTGTCACTTATCCGGACAGCAAGACCCTGCTTATTGATGTAACCGCTAGCGCGACTGCCGGCGACTCATTAGCGATCAGCGGATTAAAAGTTATTGGTGTTACCGGCGCGACTGCCGGTGCTGCCCTTACTTGGTCAGTGGATGGTGGTCTTACTTATGGCGCTTCGGCTGATCCGAACGCTTCCATCGTCGTTGCGAACGGCGCTGAGGATACTTTGACTGCGGTTACCGCGGTTCCGGCTAGCGCCGTAGTCAGCACCCAGACCAATTACGTCATCAATTTTACTATTCCCGCCACTGGCGTGCTTCCGTCTGACGGCAAGATTACTGTTACTTTCCCGGCCGGATTCACCGTCGCCTCTGACGCCGCCTCCGGCGCTTCGGGCATAGACGGCGGCTTCGCCGTCGGCGTCGTTGGCCAGGTGGTTACGATCACCCGCAACGGCGCGGGAACCAATGCCACTGCCGGCGCGAAATCGATTACAATTAATAAAATTACCAACCACGCCACGGCGAACAGCACCTATACTGTAGCGGTGGCGACGACCACGACCGCCGACGCGGCTTTGGCCAATGCCAACTCCGCCGCTTTTCTAGTTAATCCGGCGGCCATCACTGCCTTGACTTGTCAGAGTCCAAACCAGGCCGGCGCGGTCTATCTTAGTTGGACCGTTCCTGCTGGCGTTACGGCCGGTTATGTCGTCCGTTATTCTTCGGGCGATATCACCACCCAAAATTTATTCAATGCCGCCACCGATTACGTGAATACTTTTGTGAGCGGCACGCCCGGCCAGTCTTCGGGATCGAATCTTTTGGTCGGTCTTGCGCCGAACGCCGTTTATTTCTTTAACGTAGAGGCGAAAGGCGCTGGTACCAGCCAGGCCGCTATTTCGAATACCGGTGTGGTCTGCCGCATTGGATCAGGCGGTTCGAGCGGTCTGACGACTTTGCCGGCGGCGAATCCTACTTCCTCGATTTCAAGCCCGGCTAGCAATTCGACTGTTCCGGCAGAAGCGACTGTAACTATCAGGGGAACGAGCGCTGACACCGAGGCTTCTTCCATTGAGAAAGTCGAGGTTTCGACCGATGGCGGATCCACCTGGTCTGAGGCCGTGCCGACCGCTTCGAACAGCAACTACGGCTTTGATTGGACCTATACCTGGACTAATCCGGCTGAAGGACCGCACGTCATCAAGACGCGCGCCACTGATCGTTCCGGAGCCGTTGAAACTCCGGGAACGGGCGTTACTGTGACTGTCGGCCAAAAAGCCGCTCTCGTTGTCGTGCCCGCGGGCCAGGCGCCATCGACCACTCCGGTTGTCGGAGCCACCGTTGATCAGATCAAGGTGCAGATCAGAACGATTCAGGAGCAATTGATTGTTTTGATCCAGCAGTTGATCCAACAGTTATTGGTTGAGCTTCAAGCGAGCCACTAATCGTTTGGATTCAAAAACCGCCCTGAGCTTGTCGAAGGGCGGTTTTTTTGATGTCTCTTATTCCAATTCCAGTTCGGTGAATTTCTTGAAAAGATTTTCTTTGAATAGCCAGAGTATCCCTAAATAAACGCCTCCGGAAAAAGCGATGTTGATCAAAACCGGCAGGCCCGATTGAAGGCCAGCATAGCAGGTGATCCCCATAAGCAATCCCGCTGGGATGATCTTTTGAAGATGCGGCAGGATAGTAAAGCGTGTCATCTGTTTCATCTTCCGCCAGACATAGGCGTTTACGAAAACTTGATTTAGAAGCGTGGCAAGGGCCGCTCCGGCGATGCCGAAAGCTGGAATAAGAAGGATATCAAGGACGATATTGCCGAAGATTCCGAGGAATGAGTAAATGACGAATTCTTTCTGGCTGCCGGCGGCGAAAGCGGCGTTTACAATGAGGGCCGATGGGAAAACAGCAATGAAGGTCAGGCAGAGTATGAAAAAACTTGTCGTGCCTGAGAGATAAGCCGGGCCGTATAAAAGAAGCATGATTGGTTTCGCGAGTATGGCTCCGCCGATCGTCGCCGGAATAGCGACAAAAAGGGTGGCTTTGACGCCTTGCTCGATCCGGTCGCGGAAATGGCTGATCTTTTCTTCTTTTCCGGCGAGTCTTGAAAGGCTCGGCAAAAAAGCGGCTGAAAGAAGGCTCGGAATGATATAAATAAATTGAATGGGCTTTTGGGCGGCTGAATAAAATCCGACTTGTTCGGCGGTGGACATGAGGCCGAGGATCATGACGTCGGTGTTGATCATGACGATGCCGAGCAAGCTCACCAATCCGAACGGCCAAGCCGAAAAAATAATGGATTTTATCAGCCTTTTGTCGACGTGCTTCCAGATTTTTTGGAAATATCCCCGGAGAGGGATGAAAACGGCCACGGCTCCGAGTCCAGCGCCGATCGCGTAGGCGATGGCGAAGCTTTGGTTGGTGCCGAAATGCCGCAGAGCGACAAATCCCAGGACAACGATGAAAAGATTGGTGATGACGTTCGCCGCCGCCTCGATTTCCATTTTTTCGATGGCGCGGCTCAAAGCGGTTCCCAGGTCCCGCAGGGAATCGAAAATGAAGACAAGGGCGACGATCGGCATCAGGGCGACGGCTCCGGGAAGGTGGCTGAGCTTTCCGGCAAAAAGGTTCATGAGGAGGGCGAGGACGGCCACCAGGGTGATTTTGATGAGAAGCGAGGTGGCGAGATAGGTTTTCTGTTCCTCGGGTTTTTTGTTCGATTCGCGGATAAGCAGGGAATTGATGCCGAGGTCGGCGAAAATAACAAAAAAGGCGGAGATACTCAAAGCGTTTTCGAGCGCTCCCCAGTTGCCGGCGCCAAGAACGCGGGCGGCGTAGATAATAATTCCGGCCCGGAGCAGGCGGCCGAGCGTCTGGCCGAGGAGCATCAACAGGGAGTTTCGGGCGATAGTTTTGTTCATAAAGCCTTTTTATTTTGCCTTTAATTTGACAAAAAGTCCAAAATTAACGATGCTTAATCAGTTAGTTTTGAGACAACATCAGGCAGTTTTAAAAGAACGTTAAGCCATTGTGTTTCGACTAATTTTAAAAGGTCACAAGTTAAAACCCAAATGGCTTATAACGATAACAGCGGTTTCAACAGGGAGCCGAGGCAGATGTTCAAGGGCGATTGGAAGTGCGCCAAGTGCGGCGCGCCGATCACCGAGCTTCCTTTTGAGCCGGATCCGTCCAGAACGGGTTCTCTTCTTTGCCGCGATTGCCATCGCGAGAGGAGAAACTCTTTCGGCGGAGGCCGCCGCTAAGCGATTCCTCGGAAAGGGGAGAGCTCTCAAAAATCCCGTGGAAACGCGGGATTTTTGCGTCCTGCAAAGCGCGTGTATAATGAAGGCGTATGAACGCCGCTTTGATATTTTTTGGAACCTGGGCCGTGGTCTCGCCCTTCTTTACCGGCAACGTCGGGACAACCGTTTTTTACAGCAACATCTTGCTCGGGACGGCGCTCATTCTTACCGCCTGCTGGAGCTTTTGCGGTTGCCGTGGTAAAAAGAAATAACGTTTGTTAATATATCACGATGAAAATAAAAATATATTCGACTCCGGCCTGCATCTATTGCCGCATGGCCAAGGAGTTCTTCACAAAAAACAATATAAAGTTTGAGGAGGTGGATGTCGCCGCCGACAGAAGGGCGGCGGAAGAGATGGTGGCGAAATCCCACCAGATGGGCGTTCCGGTTATCGACATCGACGGCGAAATCTTCATTGGATTCAACCGCCGCGACTTGGCGGAGAAGTTGGGAATAAAATAAGTTTTATGTACGATCTCATTATTATCGGTGGAGGGCCGGCCGGTATGGCCGCCGGCATCTATGCCGGAAGGAAGAAGCTGAGCGCCCTTTTGATTTCAAAGGAGTTGGGCGGCCAGCCTGTGCTTTCGGCAAATATTCAAAACTGGATCGGCCTGAAATCGATTTCGGGATACGACCTTATGCAATCGATCGAGGATCATCTGCGTTCGGAAAAGAATACCGAGATTTTGATCGACGATCCGGCGGTTTTTATCCGGAAGAAGGGGGATTTCTTCGAGGTGGAAACGCAATCCGGAAAAGTTTTCGGAACGAAAACCATTTTAGTCGCCACCGGGAGTCGTCGTCGCAAACTCGATGTTCCCGGCGGAGCGATTTACGAGGGAAAGGGCGTCGCCTATTGTTCCACTTGCGACGCTCCGCTTTTCGAAGGTAAGGAGGTGGCCGTGGTTGGCGGCGGAAATGCCGGCCTCGAGGCGGTCGTCGATCTTTTGAATTATGCCTCCAAAGTCTATCTTCTGGTCCGTTCCGATGTTTTGAAGGGAGATATAGTAACCCAGGAGAAGATCAAGGCTTCTCCCAAGGCGGAGATAATCTGGAACGCCGAAGTCGAGGAGGTTAAGGGAGGTGATTTTGTTACCGGAATCAAATATCACGACAAGGTTTCCGATACCTCGAAAGAGCTTTTGGTTTCGGGCATTTTCGTGGAAATCGGGCTTTTACCCAACTCCGAACTTTTCGAGGGCCTGGTTGATATGAACGAGGGGAAATTCATTATTATCAATCACCAGACCGGCGCCACATCGAGTCGGGGCATCTGGGCCGCCGGAGACGTTTCAGACGGCCTCTACAAGCAGAACAATATCGCTGTCGGCGACGCCGTCAAAGCGGTGTTGAATATCAATAGCTATCTAAATAGTCTGAAATAGCAAAAAACGGTTATCCACTTTTGGGGATCAGCCGCTTTGTTATACTGAAATTAAGCCTGGTGAGGGGTGGTAGCCCCTCATTTTTATTTACGAAAACAAAAAACATGGACGAACAATTCAAAATAGACGGCGAAAAAGCGGAAAACGAAATCGAGGAATACGCGGCTCCGACTGAGAAGCAAATAAACTACACGGAAACCACCGTGGCTTTACCAAAAAAGAAGCGCAAAGTCCGCCGTTGGAAATTTTTCGTGGCCATTGTCGGAATAGTTGCTTTGGCACAATTAAGCTACCTTGCTTGGAACAATTATTTGAGCCCGCAAGCCAAATCAAACAGGGAAGCGCAGAAAGCTTATGGCGCCTATCTTAAATATATAAATCAATACGAAACCGCTATGAAAAACGACACTTATGGCGGTCAAACCCCGCAGGAGACGCTGGATATGTTTGTGGATGCTTTAAAAAAAGGAGATGTGGAATTGGCGAGCAAATATTTTGTTTTGCGTGAAGATGGAAGTAGGAATCCGGAGATATTGAGTATTTTAAAAACACGGAAAGAAAACGGATCTCTTTCTGAAATTATTAGTATTGCAGAGTCATTAAAGCCTTCTTTCGAAATGAATACAGATAATAGTTATATCTTTATCGTGCCAAATAATCAGGGAATGGCACAATATTCGATGTTCTTAAATAAGAATCAATATTCTCAACTATGGAAAATAGAAAGCATGTGAAATATCTAATCCCAATTTTATTGGGATTATTTTTTATTGTTTCTAAGCCGGTTTTGGCTTATGGTCCGGAAACGCATGCTTATCTTACTGACGAAGCTGTTGACTTCTTCAATCAAAAAACCGCGAAATCCAAAATATCTCCGGACTTGGAAGCGTTTTTGATCGATGGTTCAAGGCGGGAAGATGATGTCCCTCGTTTTATGAACCATTTTTATGATCCGGTGAACAATCGCGGAATCACGACCGACGCGGCCATCACGCCCCTATTGCCTATCGGGTCTTGGGAGACTGCCAAAGATTGGGCTGATGACAGCGCTAACCAGAACAGCGCTGTTTATAAAGTGCCGGCGACCATTGCTTCGATTCTGACGGCCGTGGAGCAGAAAAAAATCACCGCTATTTCGAGTGAAACCGACTTTACCTGGTCAAGAGCCGTCGGTTTGTACGCCATCGACCAAAACGAGGAAGCAATGTTCGCTTTGGGGCATGTCTTGCACTTGATGGAAGACATGTCTGTGCCTGACCATACGAGAAACGACGCCCATATGGCCGATAGCCCATATGAGCTTTATTCTGATAAGTTTGTTTTAGGAAAGCCGGATCCGATGTTGGGCTCCGGCTTAATAACCAGGGATTTATTGAATATAGATAGCCTTTCGATAGCCTTCAATAACTTAGCTACCTATTCCAATAATAACTTTTACAGCAAAGACACTATTGGCATTCAAAGCGGATATAAAACACCACAACCAGATTATTTCCAGCCGCGCGGAGGATTCTTGTATGGTATAGCACGAGATGATGGAGGAACTTATTATTTAATGTTTAAGAAATCTCTTTCCGGTAATGTTTTAACAATGAATGCGATGGATGCTTCTATAAATAATGACTTAATTAAAAAGGACTATTGGTCCCGCCTTTCTCCCCAAGCGGTTCAATACAGCGCGAGCTTGATTGATCTCTTCTTTAAGGAAGCTCAAGCCGCCAAAGAAGCCCATAAATTAAATCCCGTCCCTATCGAGAAAAAGACGTCATTTTTCGGTCAACTTATAAACAACGCGACCAATTGGCTTGCTAATATTCTTACTGCCAGCCAGGACGCCTTTTCTGAGATGTTTGGCGGCTCCTCGAAGCTCGAAACCATCGACGAGTTTACTACGCAATCAGAGGCGCCGAAGCAACCAAAAGAACAGACTCCTCCAGCGTCTTTGTTAAAGCCGGTTATTTCTTTGGACAAATCGCAAATCGCGCGAGGGGATAGCCTCCACTTGATCGGAGTGCGTTTTGTTAAGAATAATCCAGTTGATATTTTGATCGAGCGGCCGGATAAGATCAAAATCAATGCTTCAGCTATAACCGATAGTCAGGGCGGATTAAACTATCAATATTCTGCCTCCGCCTATGATCCGCTCGGCGTTTATTACATTTCTGTTAAAGATTCTGTTTCGGGAATTATCACCGATAGAGTTAAATTCGAATTACGGGAATCTTTAGACCCTCAAAGAGAGAAGATTATCAAAGAGGAAGGAGAAGATTCAAAAGAGTCGCTTAAAACCAGTAAACCGGCCGAGACGTTATTCTGCGATTTCAATGCGGCTACCAGCGCCGGCCAAAAAGTTATTATCAATGAGATCGCCTGGATGGGTTCGACCACGAGCGCCAACAGCGAGTGGATCGAGCTTAAAAACATCAGCGCTGAGAAAATCAGTCTGGCTGGCTGGCAGATAGTGGCTAAAGACGCCAGTATTAAGATTGTTTTTCCGGCAACAGCTGAGATCTCTCCCGGAGGTTTTTACCTTTTGGAGCGCACCGATGACGCGAGCGTTCCTGGGGTGACAGCGGACCTGATTTACTCCGGAGCGCTCTCCAATAGCGGGGAAAGTCTGAAATTATTCAATGCCTCCTGCGCCGTGATAGATGTTATCGCGGCTAGCGATGGCTGGCCAGCTGGAGCCGCTACCTCGAGAAAGACTATGGAAAGGGACGTTTCTGGATTCGGGTGGCACACGTCTTCTTTTGTTGAAGGAACGCCAAAACAAGAGAACTCTATCGGCGAGTCAACTAAATCCGGCGGTGGTGGAGGTTCATCATCGGTTGCTCCAAATCAGATTGCTTGGTGCGGCCAAGCAATCGATGATATTCCGACGCGCCAAATATTAATCAACGAAGTCGCTTGGGCCGGGGATAGCGCGTCCTCCTCTTCCGAGTGGATCGAGCTCAAAAATGTTTCCCAAATAGCGATTTCTTTGGCTGGTTGGCAGCTTTTAGATAAGACGAACGATATCAAAATTATTTTTTCTGATACGGATAATCTCCCGGCTGGAGGTTTTTATCTTCTAGAAAGAGGTAGTCAGAATTTTATCTCGGGGATTTTAGCCGACAAATTATACTCCGGAGCGCTTAATAACTCCGATGAAACTTTAAGGCTATTTAATCAAAACTGCGGGCTGGTGGACCAAGTGATAGATGTCGGCGCCAATTGGCAGAACATCGGCGGGTCTACCGGGCCGGAATACCGGACAGCCGAAAGGACAAACGCGGAGTCTTGGCATACCTATAACGGGGCCGGCGCGAACGGCGTTAATGGAACACCTAAAGCGGAAAATAGCGCGCCTGGAGCGGGAGGTAACCAGAACGAGGAAATCGTCGCGCCAAAAGCCGGACACGTGGTAATCAGCGAAATAATGGTCGGGAAGAGTGGGGCGGCGGAAGACGAGTTCGTCGAATTATATAACCCGACCGATCAACCGGTAGTTCTTGATGGCTGGGAGCTAAGAAAAAAGGTGGTTTCTTCGGGAAACGAGACCAACCTTTTAGACAGCGATGCCTTTATCGGCACGATTCCGGCAAAAGGATTTTTTTTGATAACCCATGCCAATTATGCGGGTTCTTTACAGCCGAATATCCGTTATTCAACGGATAATAGCTTGGCTTATTCGGATAATGCTGTTTTGCTTTATAATGCCGACCATGCGATTGGGGGTGTAGTGGATGAGGTTGCGTATGAGGGTATCGTGGAAGGTAAATCTTTGGAAAGAAAAGCCTGGAATAACGGATTTTGTTTGGACGCTTTCTCGGATGAGGGAGAATTCTTAGGGAATGGTTGCGGCACTTCCAATACGGCTACGGGCTTTTCCGAACGGATGACGCCGCGACCGCAGAACGTTAGCAGCCTATTAGAACCTCGGGAGGCGCCGGCTGCTTTAACCGCGGCGGACTGGCAAATAAATTATAACTTCGATAAAGCCTCCGTGGATTTTACCCTACCAATTAACGACGCCGTTAATTACCGCATTTTAGATGTCATAAACGATGAAACCACGAATAGCGGCTTATTGATGTCTGGAACTTTTTCAAAACGAATAGATGAGATTGGCCGGGATTATCGGTATCAGGTAAAAGCGGTTGACCGGGACGGTTTAGCTTCGGAATACTCCGATTTTAAATCGATTAATATCCCCAGTTATATCAAGAATGCGAGTTTTTACCGGGCTGTTCACCGCGGGATTCAAGGGGACGAGGTAGACGAACCGATATTCGAGTTTTCTTATGATATCTATCCTTTTATGCCACGAGATGCCAATTTGGCGTTAGCGTACGGTGAACCTGCCGCCCCGAATTATAAAATCATGGTTCTATATCTGAATCGAGATGCGCCGAAGAGCTTGTTTTTAGATGGCGAATTTCCATCGGGCGAATATTCAGCAGATATTTTAAAAACTAGATATGACATTTGCGGCGGAGTATCGAATAGCGAACGTTCGTCAATCGTGTTGGCCGACGCGGCCGAGGGATGCAATATTTTTATCGGAGGCATACCGAACAGCGCCATGGTCTTCAACACTTATCTTTCTGAAGGAGACAATCATCTATCTTTTTCTGTCATAAAGCCGTCGGGAGAAGCAAGTTTTTCATCGGAAGATTTCATCACAGTCGCTTTCTACGGACTTTATAGGTTTTATCCGGCCGGAGACATGACCAAAGATATTTTTAAACTTTTGGCAGTCGACAGTGGGCATTATTCTTTCGGTGATGTTCCGAGCCATCGGGCACCCTCAATGTCGGGAGAAATAAATACCTCTTTTGATGCGATCAAATCTGAACTAACCTGGTCTGCTCCGGCGGCAACCGATCCCGACTCCCTGGATGCTTTACTGCGTTATGAAGTCAGCTATGATGGAGGATCAGCTTGGGAGACGGGCGCGTTGGTTAACAGAAAAAATATTTCGCCAAGTTCGCCTTACTCTTTGCGCATTAAGGCGATTGACGATTTTGGAATTACTTCCGAAATACTTCAAAAGGATTATATCGCGCCGGATGTGCCTGTTCCTTTCGGGCTTTCGAATCTATCCTGGAAGAATGATGTCGGACTAGGACAGAAAATTTTGAACTTTGATTATCAAAACTATCCGTTTATTACCGGAGGTCCTGGATTCAAGGCGATGATTTTTTATTTCAATCGTCTGCCGCCAGAAAGCTATAGCGGCGGATATTCTGGGGGAGACTACGCTCAGATTCAGACAAAACACTTTTCATGTATTGATTATGACCCGGCAAATCCAGCAAATATTTACCGTGACTTTCCTATTTTGATTTTAGCTGAAACAGCAGAAGCCGTAGAAGACAGCTTCGGAAGCAACACGACCGGACCCAATCGTTGCTTGTCCTGGACCAATCTTCCACGGTCCGGTGCGCTTGTCCCCGTCCCAGGAGTGGGATCTGGCCGGATTATTTTGGAAACGAGCGGAATCTTGAATAGCGACAAAACGATGGAGACTTTGACCGCCTCGGATTTTTTCACTATCGGTTTTTATGAATTCGATCTGTACGGTAATGGTGTGCTGCTCGCGAATGACGGCCACAAATACTATTTCGCGCCATAAACAGGGGAAAAGCGTATTTTTCTCATACTTGACAGGGCCCTTTTAGTATGCTATAGATAGCTTATCAATGGTGGTTTTACCGCCATTTTGGTCTTTGGCGGGATAAATCACCAATGGAGGGGATGCCTATACTGAAGAGTCATAGGATGACCGCGTCTATCTGATGACCGGGCCGGCAACGAGATCGCCAAACACCAGATAAAGGGGGAATCCTATCGACGTTTCTTCCCAGTTGAAAGCATCAACTCAATAGCGAGCTGGAGGGGGCCCGGTCATATAGGGCTGTCCGCTCTATCGGGCCCCTCCCCATAATCTGCAGATTGACGGAGAGGAGAGATCGCGGTGTTTATTCCCAACAACACGGAGATGTCCGCGCGAGAACCGCACGGAAGGATGTCTCCACCCATGTAGTGGCCCCTGTCGTCTATGACGCCAGGGGCCTTATCATATCTATTCGATTCGTTTATCCTGAAATCATTCCATGATCGTTGTTTTGCACAACGTCCGCAGTCTCCATAACGTCGGTTCGATTTTCCGGACGGCCGATGCCGCCGGATTTTCCAAAATTTATCTCTGCGGCATCACTCCGGAGCCGGTCGATCGCTTCGGCCGGATCCGTCCGCAGATGAGCAAGGTGGCTTTGGGCGCGGAAAAATATCTCGAATGGGAAAAAGCGAAATCAACCGGCCGGTTGCTCAACCGGCTTTCAAAAGATGGCTACAAAGTGGTCAGTCTCGAGCAGGACGGGCGTTCGATTCCTTTTGACAAGATCAAATTTTCCCGAAAAGACAAAATCGCTCTGGTCGTCGGGAACGAAGTGAGGGGTTTGCCCAAATCCGTTTTAGAAAAATCCGACAAAATCATCGAAATCCCCATGGCCGGAAAGAAGGAATCGTTGAACGTGGCCGTGGCCTTCGGCATCGCCGCCTTTTCCTTGAGGAAATAGGTTATAATTAGATTCATAATGTCTCCGATAACGAAGATGATCACGCTTCTCGTCCTTATCGTCGTTTTGATTTTCTTTTGGATGGCTTTCTATTATTTTCTCCAGGATATGGGCAACGTCCAGAAAACCGAAATCGTTGTTTCGAGAGCCGGGACGACCAAACGGACGCTCAAGGTGGAAACGGCTATTGACCCGATCAGCCAGGCCCGGGGTTTGTCCGGCCGGCGGCGACTTTCGGGGATAGACGGCATGTTGTTCGTCTTTGACGCCTCCAAAGTCAGGCGTTTCTGGATGATGGCTATGCGGTTCCCGCTCGACATCGTTTGGATCAAGGACGGCGCAGTCATCGGCATCGAGTACGATGCCCTGCCATACAAGCCTTCGGCTGGCGCCCCCAAAATCTACGAATCGCCAGGAGCCATCGACGAAGTCTTGGAGCTTCCGGCCGGCGCCGCGGCCGAAATGGATCTCCAGATCGGAGACAAAATAACTCCGAAACCGTAATATGGACGAGGAAAAAAGAATTTTTGGGCTGCATCGGAACGTTTTCCTTCTGGGACTCGTCAGTTTTTTCAACGACGCCTCTAACCAGATGATCCAGTCGGTGATGCCGGCCTATCTTTCCTTGGTCCTCGGCATTCCGCCGTTTTTTGTGGGTTTGATCGAGGGGTTTGCCGATGCCGTGGCGAGTTTCACCAGGATTTTTTCCGGCTGGTTTTCCGACCGGATCAAGAGGAGAAAACTGCCTTCGGCTTTGGGCTACGCCTTGTCCGTCGCCACCCGCCCCTTTTTTACGATTATCTCCGGATTTAAGGATGCCTTCCTTTTGAGGGTCATCGACCGGGCGGGCAAGGGCTTTCGGGAACCGCCGCGGGACGCTTTGATCGTCGAGTCGGTCCATAAAAACGATCTGGGAATTTCCTTCGGATTCCAGAGGGCGATGGACGCCGCCGGCGCCCTAATCGGCCCCCTTCTCGCCATCTGGTTTTTCAAACTTTACGACGGCGATTACGGAAGATTTTTCCTGGTTTCTTTCTGGGTGGGCCTTCTTTCGATCCTGGCTTATTCTTTCGTGCGGGAAGCCAAAAAGCCGATTTCGACCGAGGCGGTTATCAAAGAGAAACTGGACATCCAGCTTCTCAAGCGGAACAAAGAGCTCCTTTTCTTCATCACAAGCGTTTTTATTTTCGGCCTCGGGGAACTGCCGATCGCGCTCATGCTTTTGAGGCCGCTTGAAATCGGCATCAAGGTCGGCAATGTTCCCTTGATGTATTTTCTTTATGGCCTGACTTTTACCCTGACGGCCATTCCTTTCGGAAAATGGTCGAGCAAGGTGGGCGAACGGATAGTGATCACCGTCGGTTTTTTGGCCTCAATCGCTGCTTATCTGGTGCTCGCGACTACCGGCACGCTCTGGCCGACGGTCCTCGCTTTCGCCTTATACGGCTTGTATCCGGCGGCGACCGAGGGCGCCGGCCGGGTGCTCACCGCCAAACTGGTGGAGCCCCAGCTTCTCGCGACCGGAGAAGGATTTCTAAATGCCGCCATTGGCTTCTCTTCTCTGCTTGCCGGTCTCATAGGCGGAATCTTATGGACGAAACTCGGCGCCCAAACGGCCTTTATCTACGGCGCGACCATGTCTTTTTCCGGATTAGTCATTTTTTCTCTGGTGAGTTTCAACGGATTCTTCAAAAAAATGCATTGGGCGCCGAGTTTCGCCGCTTTGATTTTGTTTTTCTGCTATAATTAAGCCATGAAACGCATAGCTATCAACGGCTTCGGCCGCATCGGCCGTTTGTTTTTCCGGCAGGCCATCTTGGATCCGGAGATAGAGGTGGCGGCGATCAACGACCTGGGCAACCTGGAAAACCTCGCCTATCTTTTGAAGTTCGATTCGGTCTATGGACTTTTCAACAAAGACATCAAGACGAGCGGGACCTCGCTTCTTATCGACGGAAAGGAAATAAAATTCTTTCAGATAAAAAATCCGGCGGAATTGCCGTGGAAAGATTTGAATATCGATATTGTCGTCGAGGCGACAGGCGTTTTCGAATCTTTCGAACTGGCGAGACAGCATATCGCTTCCGGCGCCAAAAGGGTGGTTTTAACCGCCCCGGCTAAAGACGCCGATTCCGGAGATGCGAAAACCGTCCTGGTGGGGGTGAATGAGCCGGATTTCGAGGCGGCGATTATCACTTCGAATGGAAGCTGCACCACAAACGCCGCTTCGCCGGTGATCGCGGTCTTGGCCCAAAACCCCGGCATCGAAAAAGCCATTTTGAACACGGTCCATTCGTATACCGCCACCCAGTCGCTGGTTGACGGAGCAGTGAAGGGGAGCGATTGGCGCCGCGGCCGAGCGGCCGCCGACAACATCGTGCCTTCGACCACCGGCGCCGCCCTGGCCGTTACCCGGGCCTTTCCGGATTTAGCCGGAAAATTCGACGGCATTTCGATGCGCGTGCCCACGGTCGTCGGATCCATCGCCGACATTACTTTTATTTCCAAGCGTCCGACCACGGCTGAAGAGATAAACCAGATTTTGATGGACGCGGCGGCGATGCCGCAATGGCAGGGAGTGCTTGCGGCGACGAGCGAGCCGATCGTTTCCTCGGATATTGTCGGTTCGCCTTACGCTGCCATCGTCGATCTTACTTTTACCAAGGTGATCGATGGGAATCTCGTCAAAGTGCTTTCTTGGTACGACAACGAGTGGGGGTATGGCTCGGTGCTTTTGAAACACGTCAAAAAAGTGAAAATCTAAATTATGGTCATCTATATCGGCGCGGATCACCGCGGGTTCAACTTGAAGGAATCCCTGAAGGTCTTTTTGAAAGACCTCGGCTATACGGTGGTCGACGAGGGCAATGCTGTCTTGGATCCGAACGACGATTATCCCGATTTCGCCGCCAAACTGTCCAAGGAAGCGGCCATCGATCCGGATAACCGTCGGGGCATTCTCGTCTGCGGCTCCGGAGTGGGCGTCGACGTGGTGGCGAACAAATTCAAAAATATCCGCTCGGCGCTCATTACGAGCCCGGACCAGGCCTATATGAGCCGCAACGACGACGACACGAATGTGCTCTCTTTGGCGGCCGACATCACGGACGACCAGACCTCGAAAAAGATCGTTTCCGTCTGGCTCCAGACGCCTTTTTCCGGAGAGGAAAAACACCGAAGGAGGATCCAGAAAATAAAAGACATTGAATCATCCTTGGGGATGTAAAATAAAATGCAAATTTTTCCAGCCATCAATTGCGAAAATCTTTCTTGTGTTGAAAGGAGGATCCAGACCGCGAAAACTTTTCTGCCGCAGGGAGGAACGCTTCATTTTGACATTGCCGATGGGACGTTCACCAAAAACATCACCTGGAACGATGCCGACGATTTAAAGCCGATGATGGACGCTTATGACAGCACGCTTCGGGTGGCGGTCCATCTCATGGTGGATAAACCGGAATCATCGGTTGAAAGATGGCTGCGTAACGGAGCCAGCGAAGTGGCGGTCCATCTCGAGGCGTTGGCCGACAGGGACTTTTTTAAAGACCTTTGTGATCATTACAACGCCGAAGCAGTGATCGCCGTTTCCCCGGAGACTTCAAGCCGGACGGCGCTCGGTTACGTCGACGATTTCAAAAAGCTTCTGATTTTGGGCGTCGATCCGGGACTCTCCGGCCAGGTTTTTCAGACAACGGTTCTCGACAAAATCAGGGAAATCAAGTGGGCGGCGCCGGACGTAACCATTATGGTTGACGGCGGCGTCAATATGGACACCGTCAAATCCATCCGTGAAGCCGGAGCCGATGTCGCTCTTTCGGGTTCTTATATTTTCGACGCCGGAGACCCGGCCCAGGCCTATTTCGATTTATCCAATGCTTGAATTGACCGATGAAAAAATAAAGTTTTTGGAGAAGCGGGCGAACGAAATCCGCGAAAGCGTCGTCAAGATGCTCTACGAAGCCGGCTCCGGACACTCGGCCGGTCCTCTGGGTATGGCCGACGTCTTCTCGGCGTTTTATTTTCATATTTTAAACCACCGACCCGAAGAACCGGAGTGGTCGGATCGCGACCGCCTGGTTCTTTCAAACGGCCATATCTGCCCTGTACGCTATGCGGCCATGGCCTACGCCGGCTATTTCCCGCTCGATGAGTTGAACACTCTGCGTAAGCTCGGATCCCGACTCCAAGGCCATCCGCACAGGCAATCGTTGCCTGGACTTGAGACAACCTCCGGTCCTTTGGGGTCGGGATTGGGCCAGTCCATAGGCATGGCTTTAGCTGCCAAACTCGATCAGAAAAAATACCGCATCTATTGTTTTGTTTCCGATGGAGAGCAAGACGAAGGCAACCATTGGGAGTCGGTTATGTTCGCGGCCAAGAGGAAATTGAACAACCTCACTGTTTTGATGGACCGGAACAATATTCAGATAGACGGATTTACCGAGGATATCATGCCGCTCGAACCCCTGAGGCAGAAATATGAGGCTTTCAACTGGCATGTTTTGGAAATCAACGGTCATAGTATCGAAGAAATCGTCGACGCCGTAAACGAGGCCAAGGCGATTTATGAGAAACCGACCTTGATTATCTGCCACACCATTCCTGGAAAAGGAGTGAGCTTTATGGAAAACAATTATCTTTGGCACGGCAAACCGCCGACCAGAGACGAGGCCATGGCCGCCTTGAAAGAGCTTCGGTCGCTCGGCGGCAAAATTCAAATTGATTAAAATATCGCATGAACATCGTAAAAATCGTTAAAATCGTCTACCTTTATCTCTTTTCCCTCATCGGATTGGTTCTTATCGTCGTCGCTTCGGTCAAGCTCGTGAATCTCGGGTTGAAGGCGCTGGTTTTTACCGCGGCCGACCAGTATTACAGTTATCCTTCGGCCAAACCGACATCGGAGACAAAAGACGGCGGGTACGTCGAGCCGGATCCGGAAGAAATAGCCGCTTTCAACCGGCGTCAGCTGAAGCAGCAGCGCGAGAGGGAAGCCGCCGACGCCCTGGCGATGCTCATCGTCGGAGCGCCGCTTTATATTTATCATTGGCGGCTGGCCGTCGGTAAAAAAGACGAAGAATAATCATGCTAAACCCCGAGCTGCATCTTAACCCTGACATTTTCAGCGAAACGCCCAAAAAGGCGGCCTTGAGGGACGGTTATGGCGAGGGGCTTTTGGAAATTGGATTGGAAAATAGCGACGTGGTCGCCCTTTCGGCCGATCTCGAGGAATCGACTCGGGCCGAGGCCTTCGCCAAAAAATATCCGGAAAGATTTTTCGAAGTCGGCGTGGCCGAACAGGATATGGTTTCGATCGCCGCCGGTTTCGGCGTGAGCGGAAAAATACCGTTCGTCTCTTCCTACGCTGTTTTCTCTCCGGGCCGTAACTGGGAGCAGATTCGGACAACCATCTGTTACAACGATTCGAACGTTAAAATCGCCGGGCACCATGCCGGAGTCTCCACCGGCGCGGACGGAGCGACACACCAGGCGACCGAAGATATCGCCTTGATGCGGAGCCTGCCGAATATGAAAGTTTTCGCGCCCTGCGACGCGATCGAGGCCAAAAAGATTACCGTCGCCGCCGCGAAAATCTGGGGTCCGATTTATCTGCGATTCTCGAGGAATCCATCGGTTGTTATGACGACCGAGGAAACGCCTTTTATTCCTGGAAAAGCCGATATTTTCTGGCTGCCCCAAAATAATAAAAAACCCGATGTCGCCATTATCGGCTGCGGGCAGCTTGTTTATCAATGCCTTTTGGCCGCCAAAGCGCTCGAAAAAGAAAAAATCCAAACGTTGGTTATTAATTGTCACTCGATCAAGCCTTTAGACAGCCGGCAGATCGTCGCTGCGGCCAAGAAATCCGGAGCGGTGGTTACAGTGGAGGAACACCAAATCGCCGGAGGTCTCGGCGGAGCCATCGCCGAGCTTTTGTCCGAAGAAAATCCGACTCCGATGGAGTTCGTGGGTGTGCGAGATGTTTTCGGCGAATCCGGAGAAGGCGAGGAACTTATCAAAAAATACGGCATGGCTTCGAACCATATCGAAAAGGCGGTTAAAAAAGTTTTGCGTCGGAAGTAACCGGCATCATGCTTTTGTCTCAGATGCGATTTTGTTTCGGCCGAAAGGCCGCTTTCCAGCCGTTCTCTTTCTTCCCGTCCCAAAATCGCAGTCTGGAACAGGGCTTCACCCTCGTCGAGCTCCTCCTTGTCATAGGGATCCTCGGAATCATGGGAGGAATCACCGTTCTCGTGTTGAGGCCGGCCGAGCTCTTGAAACAAGCCAGGGACTCGGAAAGGCTAGCCGATATGAAGACGTTGAGCCAGCTTTTCACCTCGTACACCACCCAGGTGTCGGAGCTCTACGGAAACCCGCAGAACATCTACCTTTCTTTGCCCGACACAAATCCAGATTGCTCTTCCTACAGCCTCCCGGATCTTCCTTCCGGCTACAGCTATCATTGCGTTTCCACAGCAAACCTGAAGAAGGTGGACGGAACAGGCTGGATACCGGTGAACTTCAATTCCATTCCCGGAGGTTCTCCTATCGCTGTCTTGCCTGTTGATCCGGCAAACAACGCTTCCTATTACTACAGTTTTGTGGAGGGAGGGTCGTATAAACTATCGACGGAAATGGAGTCGGCCACTTACCGGCCGGCCGGAGATAGCCTCGTAACCGTCAAGGATAATGGAACAGACGTCTTCCTTTACGAGGTCGGCACAAACATGACTCTCGCGACTTCGGCCAACATCGTCGCGAACGGACAGATCGACAATCTGGTTTCCGGCTACAGTCCTGGTTGGGACGGGATTTTAAACGGCGATTACCGGCCGGCTACGGCTTGGAGCCCCGGTTACAACAGCGGCGTTTCCTCTCCGAATATCGGTTATCACGCGCACGCCAATCCGAGCTGCGGCTTGAACAACAGCGGCTGTCTTGAATATATCGACGAGAATTGCGCCTATGGTTATTGCCACCGCTGGCTCGGCGTGAACCAAAGTTGGTCAACGCCGGGTGTTTCCAAGGGTTGGACAGCGGGCACCAAGGTTCGGGTCCGATTCCTCGCCAAAAAGAGCGTGGCGGACAAATATCCATATTTCGGACTCTACCATTATTCGATTTCTCTCGGGACAAACACGTTTGCAGGCGGCGGCGGCACCACTTATCAGTTATTGTCGCGGACCAACGAATGGACCGAAATCACCGGCGAGTTTACGATAACTTCCGATTGGGAGCTTCTAACTCATGGCGTTACCTTCTATATTTATGGTACGGGCGGCGGAGCTGAGGGCCGAATTTGGGTGGACGGAGTCGAGATCGTCTATTGGAACCCATAACCTCTCCAAATTATTGGCGTTTTGGGGAATTTGTGTTAATTTATTGACGTTATTATGAATAAGATTTTGCTTGAAATCAGGGCCGGCGCCGGCGGAGACGAAGCGGCTATTTTTGCCGGTGATCTGGCGAGAATGTATCAGCGTTTCGCCGCCAGAAGGGGCTTCAAGTTTGATGTGCTCGATTCGAACGCCACTTCGCTTTATGGCGTCAAAAGTCTGGTCGCCCAGATCCAGGGGCCGGATGTTTACGATATTTTTAAAAACGAGTCCGGCGTCCATCGCGTCCAAAGGGTGCCGAAAACCGAAAAATCCGGCCGCGTTCACACCTCGACGGCTTCGGTAGCCGTGCTCCCTATCGTTGATCCGGGCCAAGTGCAGGTGAATCCCGGCGATCTCGATATTGTTTTTTTCCGCTCCTCCGGTCCCGGCGGCCAGAACGTCAACAAGGTGGAGACGGCCGTGAGGATTACCCACAGACCGACTGGTATCATTGTCGCTTCCCAGGTGGAGCGGAGCCAGTACGCCAACAAAGAGCGGGCGATGGAGGCTTTGCGGGCCAAGCTTTACGAGCAGAAACAAAAAGAGGCCGTTGGCGAGGTCTCTGAGTTGCGGCGGGAGCAGATCGGTTCGGCTGAACGTTCGGAAAAAGTCCGCACCTACAATTTTCCCCAGGATCGGATCACCGACCATCGCTTGAACAAGTCCTTCCATAACATAGAAAAGATTATGGAGGGCGATATGGATAAGATCGTCGAAGCTTTTGGAAAGAAGAAGGGTCAGTCTTAGAAAACAAAAACCCGCCGATGAGGCGGGTTTTTTTGAAGTTTATTTTTTGGCCGTCTTTCTCTTTGTCGCGGTCTTCGCTTTGGCTTTGGGCTTGACCGTCTTTTCCGCGGCCGCTTTTTTCACTCTGACTTTTCTGACTTTCTTCGAGCTGGCTTCGGCTTTGGCCCTTTTAGCCTTGAATTTCTCGACGCGTCCGGCAGTATCCAAAAGTTTTTCCTGGCCGGTGTAAAAAGGATGACAGCTGCTGCAGATTTCGATTTCGGCTTTTTCCAGAGTGCCGCCGATCTTAAATGTCTTGCCACAGGCGCAGGTGACGGTGGCGCCCGGGAAATATTTCGGGTGGATGTCTTTCTTCATAAAAGCTAGAATATCAGAGAATTAATGGCTTGACAAGCCGCTTCCGGGCCTCTATTATAGTAGCACGGTATTTTGGACGGTTTTTTACCAATTCAGCGAGTAATATATTTGACTATAAGTCAAAACAACACAGTAAAAGATTTTTTTAGTTGTCCCAAATCTGGATTAAACAGGTTTGTCTAAACGATTAGACTATGCGGATTTCCGCGGAAAGCGCTTCTGCGTAAATCCGCGTAAAAACCTGTTAAATCTCTTTAATGAGAGTTTGATCCTAGCTCAGGATGAACGCTGGCGGCGTGGATAAGGCATGCAAGTCGAGCGATTTCTTTTTTGAAGGACGTGAGATTACATCAAATGAACGGATAAAAAGAGATAGCGGCGAACGAGTTAGTAACACCTTGGTACGTACATCGAAGATGGGTATAGCTAGCCGAAAGGTTAGGTAATCCCCAATGGTCCCGCAAGGGTAAAGGCGCAAGCCACTTCGAAATCGGCCTAGGTCCGATCAGCTAGTTGGTAGGGTAACGGCCTACCAAGGCGATGACCGGTAGGGGAGCTGAGAGGCTGACCCCCAACGACGAAACTGAGACACGGTTCGTACACCTACGGGTGGCAGCAGTCGAGAATATTCCACAATGGGCGAAAGCCTGATGGAGCGACGCCGCGTGCAGGAAGAAGGTCCTCGGATTGTAAACTGCTTTTCTACGGGAAGAATACAATGACGGTACCGTAGGAATAAGAAGCTGCAAACTACGTGCCAGCAGCCGCGGTAATACGTAGGCTTCAAGCGTTATCCGGATTTATTGGGCGTAAAGGGTGTGTAGGGGGTTTTGTGCGTCTCCTGTTAAAGACCGCCGCTCAACGGCGGAAGTGCGGGGGATACGGCGAAACTAGAGGATGCGAGAGGTTTGCGGAACACATGGTGTAGGGGTGACATCCGTTGATATCATGTGGAACACCAAAGGCGAAGGCAGCAAACTGGCGCATTCCTGACCCTGAAACACGAAAGCGTGGGGAGCAAAAAGGATTAGATACCCTTGTAGTCCACGCCCTAAACTATGTCTACTAGCTGTTTCGAGTATCGACCCTCGGAGTGGCGTAGCCAACGCGTTAAGTAGACCGCCTGGGAAGTACGGCCGCAAGGCTAAAACTCAAAGGAATAGACGGAGACTCGCACAAGCGGTGGATTATGAGGTTTAATTCGATAGTAAACGAAGAACCTTACCAGGGCTTGAAATGTTTGCGGAAAGTCTGCAGAAATGCGGAAATTCTCTCAAGGACCGCAAGCACAGGTGCTGCATGGTTGTCGTCAGCTCGTGTCGTGAGATGTTCCATTAAGTTGGGTAACGAGCGCAACCCCTATTGCGTGTTATATGTGTCACGCGAAACTGCCTTGTTTTTCAAGGAGGAAGGTGGGGACGACGTCAAATCCGCATGGCCCTCTGATGCCCTGGGCCACACTCATAATACAATGGTTAATACAACGGGTTGCCAAGCCGTAAGGCGGAGCTAATCCTTAAAATTAATCTCAGTTCAGATTGAGGGCTGCAACTCGCCCTCATGAAGCCGGAATCGCTAGTAATCGCAGGTCAGCTATACTGCGGTGAATACGTTCTCGAGTCTTGTACTCACTGCCCGTCAAGCCAGGGGAGCCGGGGGCGAATGAAGTTTCACTTCGGTGGAATAAGTTCGAATTCGGTGACATGGGCTAAGTCGTAACAAGGCACGTGTAGCGGAAGCTGTGCGTGAATCAATTAAATTACAAGATACAAGGTTTTGGTCGTGGAGCCTCAAGTCACGACACCATCGGATATGAAGGTTAATATCCACCGGGACAACTAAAAAAGTTTTTTACTTGCTTGCCGTAAAACCTGATAGAGGTTTACTTTTTGTCTTCAAACGGCTATAATCATCATTAAAAGCGGACTGCCAGTTTCCGCTCGATTAATCCGATGAATACTAAGAATGTTTTGCTGGTGGAGGATGACAAATTTCTGTCCTCCCTTTTAAAAACCCGCCTGGAGAAGGAGGGTATTAACGTTATCCACGTCGAAGACGGAGAAGCCGCCTTGGAGGTGTTAAAAACCGCGGTGCCGGACCTGATTTTGCTGGATTTGATTTTGCCTAAAAAAATGGGTTTCGAAGTGATGGAGAATCTCCAGCAGAACCCTCTTTTAAAACACGGCCCGGTGGTGATTATTTCGAATCTTGGCCAGGATGCGGACGTGGCCAAGGGCCGGTCGCTCGGGGCCATCGACTATTTTATCAAAGCCCAGACCTCTATCGATGACCTAGTTTCGAAGATCAAAAGTTTCGTTGGGATTTGACTTATCCACACGGATTAAGCGCCGGCAGGCCTGGTGTGGTATAATGAAAATCAATAAAAATCAATAAAAAGTCGTAAAAAACTATATACAACGTTTTTATGAAGAAGGGATTCACGTTAGTCGAGTTGCTTATTGTGATTGCGATTCTGGCAGTGCTTTCCACGGCTACTTTGGTCGTCTTGAACCCGGCGGAGATGTTGGCTCAGGCGAGGGATACCCAGAGAGTTACAGACTTGGAAACCTTAAAGAATACGGTCGGTATTTATATAGCTAATAGCGACAGTCCGGATCTGGACGGCGCCGTTGTCGGTTGTTCCGACGCTGCGGCTGCCGCTTCCAAAGGCTTGAGCAATGTCGCGGTAACGACTGGCAGCTTTGCCAAATCGATCGCGGCTGGATTGGTTGATGCCGACAGGACGGTTGATGGAACCGGTTGGGTTCCGATTAACTTTGCCGGCCTTGCCGGCGGATCGCCGATCCCGTCATTGCCGATTGATCCGACAAACAGCACCGATTATGTCTATCGTTACGCTTGCAGCAATACCGATCTCACTTTCGAGTTTGACGCCAAATTCCAGAGCACGAAGTATTTGACCACCCTGGACTATGATGGCAAGGACGGCGGAGACCAAGCCACCTTCTATGAAGTAGGCACTTCGCTCACCCGGTAGCAGATGTCTCTTCTTTTCGTCGAAAGTCTGGCAATCGTGACTTTAAACCAGGCCGCTCTCAAATGGCGGCCTGGTTTTAAAAACTTTAAGGCGGTGTTTTGGTCGGTGTCGGCTTTGATGTTCGCGACCGCTTTCTGTCGTTCGTCGGCTTTATACCTCAACTGGAAAAATGTGCCTTCGGTCATGCAATACGTCCTGCCGCCCTATCAATCTTTGGATTATTTCCTGTTTTACGCCTTCTCCAGGTTTTTTGCGCCGGTTATCATCGCTTTTCTCGCGGCTATCGCGATCCTCGGCGTTTTTTCCTTGATGAACGGGCGGTCCGGGGAGCGCTTTTTTGAAAAAGAGGAAGTCTATTTCGCGCCGATCAGCGTCGTTGCCATGAGCTACCCCTCCTGGCTTGTCTACATTCCGGTCGCGCTGTTTGCTTACGTTGTTTATCATCTGATCGTTTTAGCGTTTTCGCGAAAAAAAAGCCGATTGTCCTTCTATAATTTATGGTTTCCGATAGCTTTATTTGTTATACTGATTATTGAGTTTTGGCTGAAATATTCTTTTTGGTGGCCGAAGCTTAAAATTTAGATGCTTCAAATTCCCGACGAAACTTTAAAAAACCTTCTGATTCAAGAAGGTCTGATTGGCGCGGAAAAATTCGACGAAATCGCCAAAGAAACAGCTCGTCTCGGCCAAAATATGGCGGACGTTTTGATTTCCCAGGGCGTGCTCACCAAGGATTATTGGGTTAACCTGCTTTCGGCTTATTTCAAGGTTCCGCTTGCCAATTTGAATGCGAAGCAGGTCAATGAAAATATTTTGAGGCTGCTTCCCGAAGACGTGGCGAGGCAGCGCCGGGTGATTCTTTTTGGCCAGGAGCCGGACGGAACCGTTTCGGCGGCCATGGAAGACCCGTCGAACCTTGAGACCATCGAATTCATCGAGCGTTATATCCGGACGAAGATCAAGCCTTACCTCGCGGTGGAGGCGGACTTAAACAAAGGCTTCACCCTTTACAGCCAGCGGCAATCGGAAGATTTTAAAAAAATGATCGAGGCGAACATCGCCGAATCGCTCCGGCTCGGGAAGCGCGGCGAAGAGGCGGCGGCGGATGTGCCGATCGTGGCCATCGTCGACAACATCATCGCCTACGCTTATTCGTTGAGAGCTTCGGATATTCATTTTGAAATTTTCGAGGACGGCATATTGGTTCGTTACCGCATCGACGGCATTTTGCGGGAGATTCTGAAGATTCCGAAAGACGTCCACCCGGCGATTGTTGCCCGCATCAAACTTTTGGCAGCCCTCAAAATCGACGAGCATTACAAACCGCAAGACGGACGCTTTCGCCATAAAATCGGCACAGATGTCCTCGATATCCGTGTCTCCATTATCCCAACCTATTACGGCGAAAAGGTGGAGATGAGGTTATTGCCTTCGACGCAAAGACCGCTTTCCCTGCAGGAGCTCGGAATGTTCGACGATATGGCCTCCCTGGTTGAGGAAAATATCAAAAAAAGCTATGGCATGCTTCTTGTCTGCGGGCCGACCGGTTCGGGAAAAACAACCACGCTTTATTCCATCCTCGGTATGTTGAACCGACCGGAAGTAAATATCGTAACGATCGAGGATCCGATCGAATACGACATCAAATACATCAATCAGACGCAGATCAATCCGGTCGCGGGCATCACTTTTGCGACAGGGCTTCGTTCCATCCTCCGCCAGGATCCGAACGTCATCATGGTCGGTGAGATTCGCGATGAAGAAACAGCCTCCATTTCCGTGCAATCAGCTTTAACCGGCCACTTGGTGCTTTCGTCTTTGCACACAAACGACGCGCCGACGGTCATTCCGAGGCTGGTAGATATGAAGGTCCCGGCTTTTTTGGTGGCTGCGGTTTTGAACGCCATCGTCGCTCAAAGGCTTGTCCGGAAAATCTGTACGAACTGTATCTATTCTCTTACGCCTTCTCCGGAGCTCGTCGAGTCGTTGCGAAGACAGATGAAAGAGCTTGGCCTTGAAGAGCAGTTTACGCCTCCGAAGGTGATTTACGCCGGCCGGGGATGCCCGGTGTGCGGAGGATCGGGATACCGGGGTCGCATGGCTATTTTCGAAGTTTTGAATGTAACCGAACAGGTCCGCAAGATTATCGTCGACCCCAATTTTTCTTTGGACATTTTGAAAGCCGAGGCTCGAAAGGAAGGCATGATCAGCATGTTCGAGGACGGCTTAAGAAAATCCGAAAGAGGGCTTACCACCATCGACGAAATATTGAGGGTCATCAGAGAATAAAAATATGCGTTTCCGCTACATAGCCTCTCAGCCGAATGGTAAAGTGACCGAAGGCGCGGTCGAAGCCGCATCGCCGGCCCAAGTTTTGGAGTGGATGGCCACCCAGAATCTCCGGCCGATTTCCTTGAAGGCCGTAGAAACGAAAAAAGCGGCGCCAGGCTTAAAAGGGCTTTTCAGCCCGGCTATTACCGTCGACGATCAAGTGTTTTTGACCAAATATTTGAGCCTGATGCTCAGGGTGGGCACGGATTTGTTTCATGCCATCGATATTTTGATTTCCGATTTCGACAAGCCGGTGGTGAAATCGCTTCTTATCGAAATCAGGGATAACCTCGGCCAGGGCAAGCCTTTTTACGCCACTTTCGCCAAATATCCCCAATATTTCTCTTCGGTTTTCATCAATCTTATCAAGGCGGGAGAAGCGTCTGGCAGTCTCGACCGGGTTTTCGCCGATTTGAGCGTCGGTCTGGAAAAAGAGAAAGACCTGCGGAGCCGCATCAAATCAGCCGTCACTTACCCGATTCTGCTTTTGGTTTTCGCTTTCGTCATTCTTTTTTCCCTGGTGGCCTTCGCCCTGCCGAAAATTTCAAAATCATTTAGCCAGGGGGAGACCGAACCGCCGGCTTTTTCGAAGGCGGTTTTCACCTTCGGCGATTTTGTCGGGAGCCACATCATTGTCATCATCTTTTTGATGGTCGCCGGCATTTTCGGCACGTGGTTCTTCCTCGCGAAAACCCAAGCCGGAAAAAAGTTCGGCATCAAGCTTTTGAATCGCATGCCCATCGTCGGTCCGGTCTTGAAACAGCTGGCTTTGCAGCGGTTCGCTTCCACTTTTGCTTCGCTTCTTAAGGCGGGCTTGCCGATGCTTGAGTCTTTGGAAATCACGGCAAACGCCGTCGGTTCCGAGGAGCTCAAGGAGATTCTTTTGAGAATCGCGCGTCAGGGCGTGGCCAAAGGCATCACCGTCGGCGAGGCCTTCAGGCGGGAGCCTTATTTCCCGAGGGTGGTGGTCAATCTGATCGCTATCTCCGAGAAAGCCGGGCATATGGAGGAAATTTTGGAAACGCTCGCGGACTTTTATGCTTCGGATGTGGACACCAAGATCAAGGTGATGGTCTCCTTCATCGAGCCGGCGCTTCTCGTGATGATCGGTTTTGTCGTCATGATTATCGCTCTTGCGGTCATCGTCCCGATTTATCAATTGGTTTCTTCCATTTAATCCATGTTAAAAAACAAACGATCTTCCGGGTTTACGCTGGTCGAGGTCGTGCTCGTCATCACCTTTATGGCTCTTCTTTTGACGATCACGCTTGGAAACTTTTTCGGCACCCGAAGCAAATATGCCCTGAGTACCACGTCCGAAAAGATTGTTTTCGATCTGCGCCTGGCCTATGAGAACGCGAGGGGTCAAAAAGACGGCACCGCTTGGGGGGTGAGATTGAACAATGACGCGTCCGGACAGTTCTTCGAGATTTTTTCCGGGGACACTTACGCCGGCGGAACGAAATCTTCGCGGACGGTGCTGCCCGCGGAAGTAAAATTCATCGCTCCGGCGGCCGGATCGAATACGGATGTCCTTTTTGCAAAGCTGACCGGTTTGCCGGCCGCGTCCGCTTCCATTACAATTGGATTGAAGAACTTCGCGTCGGTCACCAAAACAATCACCGTCAATGCAAACGGCACGGTCACATATTAAGGGCCAGTCGCTCATCGAAGCGTTGGTGGCGCTGGCGGTCGGCGCCGTGATGATCGGCGGCGTAAGTACCGCTCTTTTTCTTTCGGTTCGTTCGAGCGCGTCGACGAGACAATTGAATAACGCCAGCCGTTTGGCCAGCCAAGAGCTCGACAACGTGCGGGTTTTAGCCGAGGCCAATTGGAACGCCGTCTACCTCGCGACGAAATACGTGAATCCGTCAACCACCAATCCGCATTATTTATCCGTGGTAACCGTGGCCGGCAAGACAAGTTTCGCGATCAATAACGGAACAACCTCGTCGGCTATCGACGGCACGACTTTCACCAAGTCTTTTTATATTCAAAATGTTTTGAGGGACGGGAGCGACAACATCGTCGAGTCCGGAGGCACGGACGATCCTTCGACCCAGAAAATAGTGGTAACTGTTACCTGGCCGACAGATCAATCCTTCGAAATAGTCGGCTATCTGACCCGATCGCGGAATATCTCGGCGCTTTTTTCCGCCTGGTCCGCCGGACCTGGGCTGGAGGGTCCGTATACGGTTTCGGCCGCCCCGCACGGTTTTTCATCCGTGTCTTCGACCGTCGATTTTACCCCCGATAACGGCGGGATAACGCTTATTACGGAATGAAAATGATGAATAAGGACAAGATTTTATTCGGATGCTCACTTATCTTATTCGCGCTCGCTTTAATTTTTGCCTTGCAAACCGCGGTGGCCGCGACAAATATCGCGGCGGACGCTCCCCCGGCTTATCTTCATTGGGCCTGGAGCGATGTCGCGGGATGGATAGATTTTTATTCCACCGATACGGTTAATGTCGCAATGACCGAACTCCAGGGATACGCCAGGTACAGCGCCAAAGGAGACGGAGCGGCCCCTTGGCAATATATATCTTTGAATTGTGCGAGCGGTCCGGCGGGCTCTAGCTGCACCCCGGTAAGTTATAAAGTATCGAATACCGAAACCGGTAAATTATCCGGTTGGGCCTGGTCCGACGCCGTTGGCTGGATCAGTTTGAGCTGTGAAAATGCGGGAACGAGCGGTTGCGCGGGCCACGACTATGGAGTGACTGTTGTAAACAGCGTCTCTTATCCGGGACAGGCGGAGTTCGAGGGGTTCGCGTGGAACGACATTATCGGCTGGATCAGCTTTAACTGCAATAATCCTCACGAGGGTTATCCCAGCGGCATTTGCGGCCTGGTCGATTACAAAGTGATGACCGGTTGGACAATCGAGCCGTTGGAGGGGGAGGTGATCTCGAGCACCTTTGATACTGACGAGGTCGATGGAGTGGCTTATAATTATATATTGTGGAAAGGGGTGGCTAATTCCGGAGACGTCAGATTTCAGCTCGCCACCTCGAACTGCGGCAACGGCGCGACCAACGCCCCGACTTGCGACCAGAATATCGGTTGGGGCGGCTCGAAGACTTCCGGCGACGGCGCCTTTCTGGGGCCCCTCGGAACCACGGCTGCCGACGATTTGTACGCCGCTTCCGGACCGGACGTGCCCATGCCGATTAAAAACAAAGAGACGCATTCGAACAAGAGATATTTCCGTTATCGGATGGTTATCTTGAGCGATTTGACCCGGACGCTCGCGCCGCAAGTGAGCGGAGTGATCGTTAATTGGAGCCCATAAAGATGAATTATTCATGCGATAAAAAATCACCAGGAGTAGCGACTTTACCGACGGTCCTCATGATCGGCGGCATTATTATGGAGCTCGCCATCGCCGGCGTGGTTGTCGGTTACGCTTTCACCCAGAGCGGTTCGGGCATGAGGTTCTCGACGGAGGCGCTTTTCACGGCGCGCGCAGGCGTCGATGACGCCATCTATAAAATTATCAGAGGAGATTACCAAGCTTCTTACAATTTGACTGTTACCGGAACGCCGGGAACGCAAGGCGAGCGCAAGGCCGAGATCACCGTGGAAAAAGACCCCATAGATTTGAGCGCCAAATTCGGGAGTTGCAGTGTTGTCTGGGGATGCTATTTCCGAGTGCGTTCCCTGGGTTTTGCCGCAAGTCGGAGAAGGAAAGTCGAAGCGGTGCTTTCAGTCGATCCGGCGACGCGGGAAATCAGGGTGAGTTATATCAAAGAAATAGCGGTTTAATATGACGGAAAATTTAATCAAATCTAAAAACAAACTGGCGGCCTTCTGGAGACTGATCAACCCCTTTAAACCAGTGGGAGGGTTGAGTATCAACGACTCTTCTTTAAAGTATGTCCGGATCGACGAAAACAATCGTCTGATTAAAGCTTCGTTGCGTTTGCCCCCCGGATTGATCGAGGGCGGTCGGGTAAAAAATCGGGCCTTGACGAAGCAGGCGCTCGAGACCTTGAAATCCTATGTTGTTTCCCCGAAGGGCGACCGTCAGGCCAATGTCATCGTTTCTCTGCAGGATAATCTTGTTTATTCGAGGATTTTTACCGTTCCGAGCCTGGAGGAAAAGGCTTTGCAGGAAGCGGCTCTTTTAAATCTCCAGATGATTTCCCCGATAGATTTGAAACAAGCCTATTACAGCTATCAACCCGTGGGTATCGTCGCGAATGGAGGCCGCCAATTAGAGCTTCTCGGCGCCTTTATTCCGAGCTCGACCGCCGACGAATGGCTGTCCCTTTTGAAGGAAGCCGGGTTTAGTCCGATCGCCATCGAGTTTCAGAGTTTGAGCCTGACGAGGGCAATGGATTATTTAAAGATTGTCGACCCCAAATCGACCTACGTGGTTTTGAATGTCGCCGTCGACGGCTTGAACTTCGCCATAATCAAAAACAACAATCTTTATTTTGATTATTTTTATCCTTGGAAATCCGTTGGTCCCGGCGGCCGGCAGATCGCCTTTGCCGATCTGGAACAGGTGCTGTTTACGGAAATCGAACGCGTTTTGAATTTCGCGAGCAGCCGTTTCAACACTTCCATCGAGAAAATATTTGTTTTCTCCGAGGATTTGGCCGCCAAAATTTCCGCTTCTATCAAGTCGCGGTTTCCTCAAATTAACACCCAGGAGTTTTCATTGACGGCGACCGCCGGCTTGCCGGCGGATTGGTCGGCGGTTTTGGGCGCGGCCATCAGGGGCGCCATGCCGAGATCGAAGGACCAATTCATCAGCCTGAACGCCATCAGCGTCAAAGAAGAATATTTTCAAGAACAATCTTTGAATCTGGTGGATGCTTGGCGGAGTGCTTTTTTGGTTACCCTGGCGTTCCTCGCAGTGCTTTACAGCGGAAGCGATTTGTTCTTGCGTCGGATAAAAGACAACTTGATTGCGAGCCAGGCGATCAGTCTCCCTGCGAGCGAAAACCAAGAATACAGCGCCCTAAGAGCCCAAGTCGACAGTTTCAATTCTTTGGTGCGGCTGGTGGCTGACGCCAAGAGGCAGGAGACGGTTATTTCGCCGTTTTTGAAAAAAATCAAAGAATTGGCGGGCACCGACGCCACGATTTTGAGGATCGCCACCCAGCCGATTGACGGCAGCATCACTCTAAATGCCTCTTCTCCGTCTCTCGACCTGTCGAAAAGATTCGTCGACAGGCTCAAGGCGACTCCCCAGCTTCAGAAAGTGGAACAGCCGCTTGCGAACTTGGTGGTCGATCCGGACGGATCAGTCACCTTTATCGTTACTTTCAAAGTGGCAAGCGAGAATTTCTGAGAATACTTTTTTCAAGGCAAGCATATTCGGCTTGGAAATCGTCTTTAGCACGAAGTCGCCCGCCTGGCTCTTTTGATTCGACGGCCGGACGCCGATGCGGATTCTCAAGAAGCTTTGTGTTTTTAAATAATCGATGATCGACTGAGTCCCTTTATGGCCGGCTGAACCGCGATCATCGGATAATTTGTAGGAGCCGAGACCGATGTCCGAATCGTCGTGAACAACGACAAGGTTCTCGGGTCCGGAATCGAAGCGTTTTAACGCCAGCCTGGCGGTTTGTCCTGATTCGTTCATAAATCCAAGCGACTTTATAAGGATCATCCCGTCGGCCCTCAAAAATTCAAAACCCTCTTTTTTGGCGGTTTCCCATTGGTTTTCGGGAGCGATTTTCTTGGCCAAAAAGTCCAAAAAAAGTCTTCCGGCGTTATGGTAGGTGCTCTCGTATTCCGTTCCCGGATTGCCCAATCCGAAAATGATTTTTGACTTGCTCATCAGCTTAAATTGTATTAAAATGCGGCAGATGAAGCAATTATTGGCGGTCTGGGAATTCATTGAAGTGGCGGCGATCGCGATCATTGTCGCCTCCGCCTTCAAATTTTTAGCCCAGCCTTTTTTGGTTCAGGGCGCCAGCATGGAACCGAACTTCGACGACGGCGATTTTTTGCTCGTCGACGAAATTTCCTATCGTTTCAAAAATCCCGAACGCGGAGACGTGATTGTTTTCCGCGCCCCGACCGAGGAGAAGCAATACTATATCAAACGGGTTATCGGTTTGCCGGGAGAGACGGTGGCTGTCGAAGACGGGGAAGTCTTCGTGAACAAATCGAAACTCGACGAGAGCTATCTCCCCGAAGGAACGGTAACGCGCACTTTGCAACAGAGCGAATTCACCCTCGGAGCCAACCAGTTTTTTGTTCTCGGAGACAACCGTATCGTCAGCTTCGATTCCCGCAATTGGGGGCCTTTGTCGCGGGAAAAAATCGTCGGTTTGGTGCAGATGCGCCTCTGGCCGTTTGGGGCCATAAACGCATTGAAAGAAAAGGGCCTTTCGGCCTTGCCGTAATCCAATAATTCAATATGGCCGCTGCCACCAAAAAAATTAAGGTCGCCAAAGCCTCGAAACCCGTGAAGCCGGCGGTCTTGCAAGCGCCCAAGGGGATGCACGATATTCTTCCCGAAGACGCCTGGTATTGGGAAAGGGTGGAACAGGCGGTCAAGGATACGGCCGCTTTCTATGGGTTCGACCGCATCGAAACGCCGATGCTCGAGAGCGTCGACCTCTTTGTGCGGGGCGTCGGCGAAGCGACCGATATCGTCGAAAAAGAGATGTATGTTTTGAAGACCCGCGGCGGCGATCATCTGGCTTTGCGTCCGGAAATGACGGCGCCGGTGATGCGGGCTTATATCGAACACGGTCTAAGTCGCGTCAGCCAGCCCTTGCAGGTTTATTATTTTGGTCCGGCCTTTCGGCACGAGAATCCCCAGGCCGGCCGCTACCGCGAATTTTATCAGATGGGTTTCGAATCCGTCGGCGGAGAATCGGATCCGGTTTACGATGCCGAGGTGATCGTCGCTGGGGCGAGGTTTTTAGAATCTTTAAAACTCAAGAACTTGGCAATCCAGCTAAACAGCATCGGCTGCAAGACCTGCCGGCCGAACTACCGGAAAAAATTGCAGGAGTTTTATAAAAAAGAGATCAACGCCGCCAAAAAAACCAAAGTAGTCTGCAGGGATTGCGAAAGGCGGCTGGAGACCAATCCTTTGCGTCTTCTCGACTGCAAGAGCGAGATCTGCGCCAATTTGAAAGCCCAGGCTCCGAGCATTCTCGATAATCTTTGTTTTTCCTGCCGGCAACACCTGAAGGGGGTCTTGGAATATTTGGACGAGGTTGGTCTTCCCTACAGCTTGAATCCGTATTTGGTCCGCGGACTCGATTATTACAGCCGCACTGTTTTTGAAATTTTTTCCGACCAGAGCGATTTGGCCTTGATGGGTGGCGGACGTTACGACTATTTGGGTGAAGCCTTGTCCGGAAAGCTGATCCCGGCCGTCGGAGTGGCCGCGGGCATAGAGCGCATCATCGAAGTGATCAAAACGAACAATCTTTTGCCCCCGAAAAAATCCGCAGAAAAGATTTTTGTCATTCACGTGGGGGATTTGGCCAAGAAAAAATCCTTTGCCTTGATCGAACAGTTTAGGAAGGAGAACATCAAAACCGCGGCGGCACTCGGCAAGGATTCTCTCCAGGCCCAGTTGAAAGCCGCGGACAAAGAGGGGTCGCCCTTCGCCATCATTATCGGCCAGAAGGAAGTTTACGAAGAAAGCGTCATTGTCCGAGATATGAAAACCGGCGGCCAGGAGACGGTGCCTTTAAAAATGATCGTCGAGACCCTGAAAGAGAAAATGCGCAAATAAAATAATGGATTGTTTGTTCTGCAAGATTGGGAGCGGCGAGATCCCCTCGGAGATCATCTACGAGGACGATTATGTAACGGCTTTTTTGGACGCCCATCCTTTGACCGAAGGTCATACTTTGATCATTCCCAAAAAACACGCCGAAAACATTTTGGATTTGCCTGACGAAGATGTTTGTCCGGTTTTCGGGGCGGTAAAAAAAGTGACCGGTATTCTCCAAAAAGCCTTGGATCCGCGGGGGTTTACAATAGGCATAAACCACGGTAAAATCAGTGGGCAATCGATTGATCATCTGCACATTCACGTCATTCCGAGATTCGAGAACGACGGCGGAGGATCGCTCCATTCGGTGGTTCATTGCCCGCCGGCGGAGAGTCTTGCGGAGACGAAGAACAAAATTTTAAGAATGCAATAAAATATGGCCATCATCGTCAAAAAGAAAGAGGGGGAGTCCGCCGGATCGCTGATTTTTCGTTTCGGAAAAAAGATCCAGCAGTCGGGCATCATCCAGGAGGTCAGAAAAAGAAGGTTTAAGGGGAGAAACGTCAACAAGCGGTCGGAGAGGATCGCCGCGCTCTACAAGGCGCGCAAGAGGAAGGATATCGAAAAAAAGAAGAAACTTGGCTTGATGTAATCCTATGGCTATATTGCCGACCATAGAGGAGGATTTGAAATCAAGTATGAAAAATGCTGATCAGGACAGGGTCGGCATTTTGCGTTTGCTTTTGTCCTCGATTCATAACGAGGAAATCGCCAAAAGGAGTCGCGGCGGAGAGAGCGTGCTCACGACGGACGAAGAAGTCGTCGTTTTGAAACGGGAAGCTAAAAAAAGGAAAGAGGCGATCGATCTCTACCGCCAGGGCGGTCGGACCGATCTTGCCGAAAAAGAGGAGCGCGAATTAAAAGTTATCAATCAATATCTGCCGCCGGAAATGAGCCGCGAGGCTATCGAGGAGGTGGTGAAGAAAGTCGTCGCCGCCGGAGCGAAAGATTTCGGATCGGCGATGAAAGAGGCGATGAAGGACTTAAAGGGCAAAGCCGACGGCCAGACCGTCGCGGAAATCATTAAGTCGGTGCTCGGAAGCAGCCAATGACCCTGGAAAAAAGACTGGAATCTTTGGCCTTGGCGGCACTCGTTTTGATGCGCCGTCAGAATTCTTCGGTTTCCATTTACCTCGTTTCCGACAGCCTGATGCGCGGGCTCAATTCGAAGTACCGGCGGAAGGACAGGCCGACGACGGTTTTGTCTTTTGTGGAACCGAAGGTCCCCCATCCCGAGACTGACAAGAAGGTCCTCGGCGAGATCTATCTGGCTCCGGTGTATATCAAAAAAACCGGCGGCGACATCGGCCGGCTGCTGCTCCACGGACTGCTCCATCTTCTGGGTTATGACCATAACCGAAAAAATGATAAAATAAAAATGGAAAACAAGGAGCGGGTTTTGGCTCGCCGCTTGTTAAAACAAGACATTTAATCGAGAAATATGGCTCAAAACACGGTTCTAGGATTGGACATCGGGTCGGCGAACATCAAAGCGGTGGTGGCCGAAGCCCGCGGGGACAAGATGAAAATTATCGCCGGCTTTACGCGATCCTCTTCCGGCCTTCGCCGGGGATCGGTCGTGGAAATGGATGAGGTTTGTAAATCCGTGGCTGACGTTTTGAACGAGGTGAAAATGATTTCCCGTTCGAGCGTCAAGAATATTTTTTTGAACATCGGCAGCGTTGATGTTAAATCCCAGGTTTCCCGCGGCATCGTGGCCGTGGCCCGGGCCAATTCGGAAATCCACGAAGACGACATCGAGCGTGTGGTCAAGGCCTCGCAGGCGATCAATATTCCGCAGAACCGGACGATTTTGCACACGATCACCAAAGAATATGTGGTTGACGGAGTGAACGACATCCGCGATCCGGAAGGGATGATCGGCGCGAGGCTCGAGGTTTCGAGTATGATTATCGACGCCTTCGCCCCGGCCATTAAAAATCTCCAGAAGTGCGTGGAGATTTCCGGCGGGAGCATCAGCGGTTTGGTTTTCAATCCTTTGGCGGCCGCGAGATCGGTTCTCACTAAAAACCAAAAAGAACTCGGCGTGGCTCTTATCGATATCGGTTTCGGGACAACGAGCCTTGTTGTCTACGAGGAGGATAAAATCCTGCACACGGCCATTTTCCCGATCGGCGCCGGACACATAACAAACGACCTGGCGATCGCCCTGAAAATACCGGTGGAAACGGCTGAGAAATTGAAGCTGGCGTACGGCTACGCTTTGTCGAAAGATGTTTCGAGCCGCGACACCATCGATTTGAAAAAAATCGACTTGAGCGTCAGCGGTTCGCCGTCCCGGAAGTTTATCGCCGAGGTTATCGAATCGCGGATCCAGGAGATGTTTGAATTGGTGAATAACGAGCTTCGTCTCATCGGCAAATCCGGCCGCTTGCCGGCCGGCGCAGTTTTAGTCGGCGGTGGAGCCAAAATTCCGGGTATTGTCGACCTGGCCCGCCAGGAACTCAAACTTTCGACTCAGATCGGTTTGCCGCAGGCTTCATATTTCGAGCTGGCGACGAACGAGCTGGCCGAATATCTGGAGCTTCCGGAGTGGTCTGTTCCTTTGGGGCTTATTCTTTGCAGCAAGGACCAAGGTAGGGTAAAATCCAAGCCAAGCGGCAACCTAATCGTCAAAATATTTCAAAATCTTTTACCGGAATGAAAAAGAAAACGCAGAAATGGAGGACGGGCGTGAGAAGGCAGGGTAAACCGAGGACCAATCCGGTCTTCGTCCATATCAAGGTGGTCGGCATCGGCGGCGGCGGCAACAACGCCGTAACGAGGATGAACGAGGATTTCATCAGGGGAGTCGATTTTGTGGCTATCAATACCGACAGCCAGGATTTGGAATATTGCGAGGCTAAACAGAAGATAAATATCGGGCGCAGTCTTACCAAGGGAATGGGCACGGGCATGAATCCGGATCTTGGAAGGCAGGCGGCCGAAGAAAATCGTTCGGACATCGCCGAGGCTCTTCAAAACACCGATTTGGTTTTTCTGACGGCCGGCATGGGCGGAGGCACGGGCACCGGAGCGACTCCGGTCGTGGCCGAGATCGCGAGGGAGATGGGGATCCTCACAGTGGCCATCGTTACCAAGCCTTTCGCTTTCGAGGGTTCGCAAAGAATCAGGATCGCCGAAGAGGGCATCGCCAAATTGAAAGACAAAGTTGATTCGCTGATCGTTATTCCGAACGATCGCGTTTTCAGCATTATTGGTAACGACACTTCGATTACCAAGGCGTTTATTAAAATAGATGAGATATTAAGGAACACGGTCAGGGGAATTTCGGAAATCGTCTCCATTCCGGGAATCGTGAACGTTGATTTTGCCGACGTCAAAGCGGTTATGGGAAACGGCGGATTGGCTTTCGTCGGCGTCGGCCAGGCGGCCGGCAACGATCGGGCGATTAAAGCCGCCACCCAGGCCATCAATTCGCCACTTTTGGAGTTTTCGATCGACGGCGCCAAGGGCGTGCTTTTCGGGGTTTCCGGCGGCGCCGACCTCAAAATGGCCGAAATCAACGAAGCGGCCAAACTGGTAACCGAGAACGTCGATCCCGGCGCGAGGATCATCTTTGGCGCCTATCACGACCGGAAGGTTAAGCAGGGCCAGTTGAAGATTATTTTGATCGCCACCGGCTTCAACGGCCTGGTGAGCCGCGAAAGGGAGACTTTCAGCCTGTTTAGTTCGATTAAAGAGGAGCCGGCGTCTAAATCCGGGGAGGGAAAGAAGCTCGAAAAAGAGATTCCCGAGGAAAAATCCGGGGAGGAGAAGCCTGAAATCGGCAAATCCCCCAAAACCGACGAGGATATCTGGGATATCCCGACATTTTTAAGGAAAAAACGCAAGTAGAAAAAATCTTTCCGACTTATCCACACAAAAACCGGCCTTGGAGCGATAGACCGGTTTTCTGTTTGAGGTAAAATTAAAGAACATTCTAAAAAAGTCCTCAAAAACAAAAAATAAAAATTAAATAAAAAATGCCGCCAAAGAAGTTTCGCAACCACCTGCTGAATGTGACGAAAAGGGACGGGGAGATGATGCCTTTCGACAAGACAAGAATTGAACAGGCCGTTTACAAGGCTTTGACCGCGACCGACCAGGGAGGAACGAAGCTCGCGAAACAGTTGGCGGACAAAGTGGTGAGGATTTTAAACCGGCGTTTCAAAAAAAGTGAAGCGCCGAACGTCGAGCAAATCCAGGACATCGTCGAGGAGGTCTTGATGCTCGAGGATCTCACGGAAACCGCCAAGGCTTACATCCTTTATCGCGAGCAGAGAAGAGCCATCAGGGAAGCGAAGACCGCCACCGATGAAGCCTCGGATCTCATCGACAGCTATTTGAAGGAAGCGGACTGGGAAGTGAAGGAAAACAGCAACATGTCTTTTTCCCTCCAGGGTTTGAACCACTACGTCGCTTCGCATGTCACCAAAAAATATTGGCTGAATAAAATTTATCCGATTGAGGTGAGGCGAGCGGTGGCCGACGGCGATATCCACGTCCACGATCTCGACATCCTCGGACCCTATTGTTGCGGCTGGGACGCGGGAGACGTCCTGCTCCGCGGTTTCGGAGGAGTCTTCGGAAAAATTCAATCGCGTCCGGCCAAGCATTTGCGCACGGCGCTCGGCCAGATCGTCAATTTCTTTTACACGCTTCAGGGAGAATCCGCCGGCGCGCAAGCGTTTTCGAATTTCGACACCCATCTCGCGCCGTTCATCCGTTACGACGGCTTGACCTTCAAGGAAGTGAAGCAATGCCTCCAGGAATTTTTGTTCAACTGCAACGTTCCCACCCGCGTCGGGTTCCAGACGCCGTTTTCGAACATTTCACTCGACCTGGTGGTCCCCGGGCACATGAAGGACATGCCGATCGTGATCGGCGGTCAGTACAAGAATGAAACCTACGGCGATTTCCAGCCGGAAATGGACCTTTTCAACAAGGCGCTTTGCGAGGTTTATGTCGAAGGCGACGCCACCGGACGGGTTTTCACCTTCCCGATTCCGACCTACAACATCACCAAGAATTTCGATTGGGACAATCCCAATTATGAGGGCGTCTGGCAGATGACCGCCAAATACGGCATTCCCTATTTTTCCAATTTCATCAATTCCGACATGAAACCGGAGGACGCGCGTTCGATGTGCTGCCGTCTGCGGCTGGATAACCGCGAGCTTTACAAGCGGGGAGGAGGGCTTTTCGGCGCTAACCCGCTTACCGGATCGATCGGCGTCGTTACCATCAACATGCCGCGGATTGGCTATCTTTCAAAGACCAAAAAAGAATTTTTCGACAGGCTCGGTAAGATCATGGAAATTTCGAAGACCAGCCTGGAGACGAAGAGGAAGGTCTTGGAGGATTTGATCGAAAAGGGGCTCTATCCGTATTCGCGGTATTATTTGAGCGAGGCGAAAAAGGTGCGGGATTCTTATTGGGCCAACCACTTTTCAACGATCGGGCTCATCGGCATGAACGAGTCGCTTTTGAATTTCTTGGGCGTGAACATCGCTGACAAAAAAGGCATCAAGTTCGCCGAGGAGGTCCTCGACTTCATGCGCGAGAGGCTGGCTACCTATCAGGAAGAAACGGGCAATCTCTACAATCTCGAGGCCACTCCGGGAGAGGGCACTTCCTACAGGCTTCCGTTGAAGGATAAGAAGGAATATTCGGACATTATCACCGCCGGAACAAAGGACCCTTATTACACGAATTCTACCCAATTGCCGGTGAATTACACAGATGACATTTTCGAAGCCGTCGGGCTCCAGGACAGTCTGCAGACCAAATATACCGGCGGCACGGTCTTCCACGCTTTCCTCGGCGAGGCCCTGCCGAACAGCGAAGCGGTAAAATCGACCATCAAAACCGTTTTCGAGAAATTCCGGCTGCCGTATTTCACCTTGACGCCCACTTTTTCCGTTTGTCCGTCCCACGGCTATCTATCGGGGAGCCACCCGGTCTGTCCTCTTTGCAAGACCGAGCAAACCTGCGAAGTCTATTCGCGGGTCGTCGGTTTCCTGCGGCCGATCCAGCAGTGGAACAAGGGCAAGCGCGAGGAGTTTAATGAAAGGAAGATGTTTAACGTCAAAGCGAAATAGCATTTATCTTCGTTTTTTTCCTTTCCCGGCTGGCTTTCGCCAGCCGGGCCTTTTTGATAAGCTGTAGCTAAACCATGCTTTTCGGCGGCATCCAAAAAACGACTTTAGTCGATTATCCGGGAAAGATCGCCTGCGTCCTTTTCACCCTCGGGTGCGATTTCAGGTGTTCTTGGTGCCACAATCCGGAGCTTTCTTCCCCGGCTTTGATTTCAAGTCAGCCGGTGATCGCGCCCTTCGAGATTCTGCGTTTCTTGGAGTCAAGAAAGGGTTTGCTTCAGGGAGTTTGTATCACCGGCGGCGAGCCGACCATCCAGCCGGATTTGATCGATTTCAGTCGCCGCGTCAAAGAAATGGGTTTCGCCTTGAAGATCGATTCGAACGGCCTGCATCCCGAAGTGCTCGCGAAGATGATTTCCGAAGGGCTGGTCGACTATATCGCTATGGATGTCAAAAATCGGCTGGAGAAATACGAAATGACAGTCGGCTCGGCCGCGGATTTCATGAAAATCAAAAAAAGCATCGAGATTGTGAGGACTTTGCCCGATTACGAGTTTCGAACGACCGTTGTCCCCGGGTTGGTTCTCGAGGAAGATATTTTAGAAATCGCCGAAATGATTAGGGGAGCCAAGCGCTATTATCTCCAGCCGTTCCAGGGGAAAAAGGTTTCGGGTTTTGAATACGACAAAAAATCTGTTTTGAAAAAGCCAGAACTGGAAGAAATCCGCGAGAAAATCAAAGGCTATTTCGAGATTTGCGAGGTGAGAGGGTAGAGAATTCAATCTGGGCGCCAGAGCGTCAGCCTGCTGTTTCTCTTGACTATTTCGGGCCTTCGTGGTATATTAAATTATAAGTAGAATAACTACTCCGAACATCGTTATTGAGCTCCATTAGGCGCAAACGGCGTTTCTGGGGCTTTTTTATTTTCTAAAACACAATGTATAACACAAGAAGCACAAGGAGATTTGGAGGCAATACCAGACGGTCTAATTCCGGCGGATTTTCCAAATCCGTAGCCTCGACTCGGACTGGAAGCCGGTCGTCCGGCAACCGACATGGCTTTGCCGGTCGGACTAACCGAAACGTTTTGTTTCGTCATTCGACAGGGCCTCGGCGCGGGGTGTCGAAAAGAAGTGAGAGGATCGACGAAGCGAAATTCATCAATAAAGCGACGGAGAACAACACAATTAAGCAATACGCCGCGGTTTACAGCTTTTCCGATTTTGAGATCGACAGCCGCTTGAAAGCCAATATTTTAAACAAAGGCTTTGATAAGCCGACCGCCATCCAGGATCAGGCCATTCCGGAGATTATTAACGGCAAGGACATCATCGGTTTGGCTGATACTGGCACGGGTAAAACCGCCGCCTTTTTGATTCCGCTTATCAATAAAGTCCTGAAGAATAAGAACGAAAGAATCTTGATCGTCGCTCCGACAAGAGAGTTGGCTGAGCAGATCAACGTCGAGTTGTCCGAACTTACAAAAGGACTAAGAGTCTATTCGGTTTTGGCTATCGGCGGGGCGAATATCAGGAGCCAAGTGTCTCAACTTAAAAGAGGATATGATTTTGTTATCGGCACTCCCGGAAGATTGAAAGACCTTCTTAATAGGGGCAGCCTTAAATTAAGCCAGATAAACAACGTCGTCTTGGACGAAGCCGACAGGATGCTTGATATGGGTTTTATCAACGATATTAAATTGTTGCTTGGGAATATTACCCCCGATAGGCAGACCCTTTTCTTTTCCGCGACTTTTTCTAAAGAAGTGGAAAAGTTATCATCTAACTTTTTGCGCGATCCGGTGAGAATTGCCACTAAGATTAGGGATACTTCATCGAACGTCGACCAGGATGTTGTAAAGCTTAGCGTCGGTCAGAATAAGATTGACGTCTTGCATGATCTTTTGATTAAAGATGACTTCAAGAAAGTTTTAATTTTTGGAAAGACTAAATGGGGAGTGGAGAAGCTTTCAAAGATCTTGGCCGAACGCGGTTTTAGAGCGTCTTCGATTCATGGAGACAAGAGCCAATCCCAAAGAGAAAGAGCCTTGAGGCTTTTTAAGGCGGAAGAAATCGATATTTTGGTTGCGACCGATGTCGCCGCCAGGGGATTGGATATTCCGGATGTGAGCCATGTTATTAATTACGATTTGCCGGCGACTTACGAGGATTATATCCATCGCATTGGTCGAACCGGCCGTGCCTACAAAAAAGGCGTTGCCCTGACCTTTGTCGGCGGAGAAATGAGATAATAACGCGAAAACCGCCTGATAAAAGGCGGTTTTCTTGAATATGCGCTCATTTCTCGCCCTTGAAAAAAACCGTTCGATTGGCTAATATAGAATCGCTTATCTTTAAGATAAGGGCTTAAAAATTGATTTTCCGACACAAGCTCTCCGCCAGCCGGCGGAGGTAGAGCGTCTTAAATGAATTACATCGTTTACGCAATCTTTAACAAGAATCATAAGAAAATCTATATAGGACAGACAAGTGATTTAATAGGGAGATTAAAGTTGCATAATAATAAGATCTTCGATAAAAGTTATACTGCTAGATATAGTGGTGAATGGGTATTAATATATCAAGAGGAATGTATGAATAGAGCAGATGCTCTTAAAAGAGAAAAGCAGCTAAAAAGCTTTAGAGGTCGGGAGTTCATTAAACAGCATATTCCGACATAGCTCAACGGTAGAGCGTCTCCCTGTTAAGGAGCGGGTTCCTGGTTCGAATCCAGGTGTCGGAGCCACGAAAAATATTAAAATACCCCCAGGGGGTATTTTAATATCTCGTGGCGCAGGCAATCGTAGTAACTAAGCCACATTTCGTGGTCGGGCGATAAGTTGCGAAGCAATTTATTTTGCGCGACACTTGAATTATGTATTTTGTCTACGTCCTTGAAAATACAGAAACCAGGGGATTGTATATTGGTTTTACGGCTGATCTCAAAAAACGGCTTAAAGGTCATAAATCTGGAGACACTAAGACCACTCGAGGAAAAACATATAGATTGATATATTTTGAGGGGTATCTTAATAAGAGCGACGCCATAGGTAGAGAAAAGTTTTTAAAAGGAGGATCCGGCCGAAAATATATTAACAAACAATTAAGAAATTATCTGAATAATTAATGTTTGATTCCAGGCATTTTCAAGACGAAAGTGGCGCTGGCGAGCAGTGAGATTCCAGGTGTCGGAGCAATAAAAAATGGTGAGTATCCCCTCATTTCAAGTGTTGAAAACTTAAGTAGGAGGAATAGTGATTTACGTGCGATAATTGTAGTATGAGGATCGAAACTCTTAAAGACGACTGCATCAAAGATAAAGCAACTGGCAGGCTAGTAGACATAAGAAAACCAGAAGAGAGAGTCAGACAAGAATATGAGGAGGTACTTTTCAATGACTATGATTACGATTATGCGCGGATGGATATTGAAGTTTATATCCAACGCGGGGAGATAAGCTCTGCCAAGAATAAAGAGCGTGCTGATATTGTTGTATACAAGACTTCTAACAAAGAAAAGCGTGAGCAGAGCCGAGACATTTTAGGCATAGTTGAGACGAAACGACCAACGAAGAAGGAGGGCGTCAAACAGCTTGCAAGCTATATGTCTGCCTCGTCCGCTCTATGGGGCGTGTGGACTAATGGATCGGATATAGAATACCTATATCGTGATCCGATAAGCGGAGAGGTGAAGACTAATTTTGTCTTTCAAATTCCCAAGAATGGAGAGACCTTTGAGGATATAGGGCGTATTGCCAAGAATAAGTTATCTCCGGCGAGCAACCTTAAGCTCACTTTTCGGCGATTGCTCAATACCTTATATTCAAACACGAATATCAGTCGACGTGAGAAGCTTGGGAATGAGATGATACGTCTTATTTTCTGCAAAATATGGGATGAGAGGTATGAGCAGGATGCCCTACCGAAATTCCGCATCGGTTTCAATGAAAATCCGAGGGAAGTAAGCAAGCGTGTCAAGACGCTCTTTGATCAGGTTAAGAGCGAACTCGTGGGAGATGGAATTTTCGATAAAGAAGAAGAGATAAAACTTGATGATAAATCAATCACTCGCGTAGTGGGTGAGCTAGAGAAATATAGTTTACTTAAAACTGATAAAGATACGGTAGGAGACGCCTTTGAGGTATTCGCCGAAAGTAAACTTGTCGGAGAAAAAGGAGAATTCTTCACGCCACGGGAGGTAGTCAAAACGGCTATAAAAATAATCGATCCACAACCAGGCCAGACCATATTCGATCCGGCTTGTGGTAGCGGCGGTTTTCTTATCCATGCCCTAGAGCATATCTGGCTTGTGATGGACAAAAGTAAGAAATATAAAGGTGCTCCGAATCTTGATGCGCTTAAAAAAGAGATCGCTCAAAAAAACTTCTTCGGCTTAGATAAAGAAATCGATCTGGTAAAAATCGCCAAAGCTTACATGGTGATCATGGGGGATGGGCAGAGCGGTATCGCACAGCAGAATTCTCTCCATACAGCAGAAGAATTTGAAGGGAAAGCTAAAGATTTATTCGTAGAGGATGATAAATTCAAAAAATTCGACGTAATCCTCACCAACCCCCCCTTTGGCAGTAAAACAAAAATCTTTAAAGAAGATGCGCAGCATTTTGACCTTGGCCATAAATGGATAGAAAAAGATGGCGTGTATATTAAGACAGACCAAGCTAAAGATACAGCCATACAGGAGCTTTTTATTGAGCGGTGTTTGGAAATGCTCAACGACGGCGGCAAACTTGCTATCGTATTGCCCGAGACTTATTTCCATGCTCCCAGCACGAAATATATTCTTGAATACCTTAAAAAAGATAACAATATAAAAGCTGTAATTGACCTCCCTCATAATACCTTTCGTCCCCATTGTAATGCCAAGACTGTTTTACTAATCCTTGAAAAAGGGAAACCACAACAAAACCCGATAATCATGGCTGTGGCAGAGGAAATGGGCCATGATCACAGAGGAGAGAAGATGTACCGATATGATGAGAAAAGTTGTAGATTTACCGATGAGATATGGGACGACACTATAGTAATTCGGAATGAATTAGACGACGTTTCTAGCCTTAAGAATAAGTGTGTGTTTTCTGTAGATATTTCAAACGTAAAAGACAACATTTATGTTCCCAGATATTATTGGCAGAAAAAAATTGAGGGACTGTATGAAGAAGCAAAGAAATTGGGGCTGGAATTTGTATCGGTAAAAGACTTAATCGATCAAGGAATCATAAAGAAATTCCGTGGACATGGTGCACCACCAAGCGAATTCAAAGGGAGGGGTGAAATTCCTTATGTCCGTGCGGCGGATATTATTGATTGGGAGGTATACAAGAATCCGACTGCTATGGTGCCGCGCGAAGTGTATGAGAGCGTAAAAGGCAATGGCGTTGAACTGAAAGTAAAAGATATTGTATTCGTCAAAGAAGGAAGTTATAGGATCGGTGATGTGGCATTACTTTCGCCTACCGACACCGGCATACTTTTGAACCATCATAGTCTCATATTCCGAGTTATAAATGAAGAAAATAAATATGGCATAGACGCTTTTTATCTGCTTTACTTATTCTCCCATCATCTAACGAAACAACAGCTCTATAACAAAATTATGATAGATACAACGCTTCCCAATATAGGGAATCGCTGGGAAGAAATACTTTTGCCAGTGGCAAGAAACTCTAAGGAGCGCGAAAAAATAAAAACGAAGATTGGACAAGCGTTCATGAAGAAATGGGAAGCTCAGAAAGAGATTATGGCCATCGAAAAATAGTTTGGAAAAAACAGTATAACATGACTACACGAAAACAATTTCATAAAATTCTATCTAAGCTCGTGCAACCCTTGCGAGAGCCAAAGCAAACAAAGGTTTCTCCGAGTGACGGCGGTTATACCTCCAAGAAAACTCATCAACGTAAGCCTATAAATGCTTTAGAGAAACTGCATGGTAAGTCCCGTTGATTGAACGCTTCAACTGACTCCGAAATCCCTCAATTGTATTCCTGTGCACCTTTTAACGAACGTACTCTTTGATAGCGTGCCTGATTTTCTTGTGGCTATAGCCGCTTTTTAACACCTTATTGTATGCGGGAAATTCGTTGGTTATTATTTTTGACCTTTTTTATAGCTTTCTTATTCGCCTCCAATGTACGTTTCATCGACCTTGACTGTACCAAAGAGTGAGATACCTTTATCTATGAGACCTCTCCTTATCCGGTGAGTAATCCTCCACGCACACTTGTAGGTAACGCCAAGATGTCTTTGAAGCTCCTTCGCGGACACGCCATTCTTAGAAGTAGTCAAGAGGAAGATCGCATAGAACCATAGGTGAAGCGGAGTATCGCTCTTATTAAAAATTGTACCTGCCAAAGGCGACACCTGCTTGGCATTCCTGCCAGCTTGAGCATAAACAGAAGGACGCCCCTTGATCGGGTATAGCTTCTTTTCCATGTATCGAGTACGAATGATGTAGTTCATGCAATCCTGATCCGTAGTAAACTCCTTTTTGAAATCGTCGATTGTGTACTTCATGGCGTTTTTTCTATTAAACTAGTGGCATCTGTATGATAACAAATACACTACTTGAAATCGAGGGATAATTACCTAAAAATACTCTTGTAACGGGTATTTTTATTAGCTCTAATCCCGGCTGAGTATAGGAGGGGGTCGGGGAACTTGATTGTTCCCCGCAACGGATCCGGCAGTTGTCGGACAAACCGAGAGGTGTGAGAGAGGAGCAAAGCGACGATGTGAGGTTCCGGGTGTTATTTCAGGATGGTAATGGCGCCGGCGAGCAGTCTAGGGTTGTTTTGACTTTTCCAGCTAAATATGTCAGTTTGGGGCTGATCCAAGTCCAATCAGGGAGGGGTCGCGATGGCTATCCTGATCGCCAGAATCTCTTTTGATTGCGAGCATCAGGACCAAACGCAGGTCTTTACGAACGCCAAAGACGAGGCCTTGACCGACATGCTAACCGAGTATCTTCGAAGCCAGATGGGGACCGGCGAGGACAAGAACCCGGCCGCGGAAAAGAACCATTTTTCGGTGGAGGTCAGTCTGGATCTTTCAGAAGATATTTTCCAGACCAAAACCGACACCGGCAACAAGGGTCTAACCTGCGGCATCATCGCCCAAGTGATCGACCTGATTGATTCCGGCGCGATCAAACCCCAGCCGCTTGGCAAGGCTAAGGCCTGACCCCCTTAAGCTCTCTTCGGAGAGCTTTTATTTTTCAAACAATCAAATTATCTCAAGCCTTTCAAGATCATTTTCATTTCCACAATCTATTTTTGTTGTCCGGAGACGATTTCCCCGCAGAGAGATTTGATTTCGAGGCTCCTTATCGTCTTTTTGCGCATCAAGATGGCGGCGGCGCGGCGAGGAACTATTTCAATCGCCGTCAGTGCGATTTTTTGATAATATAAAAACATCGCGATCATCGCATATTAGTTCATTTATGAAAACGCACGATCATCATGATCATCAGGGCCACGGAGAAGCGGCAAAAGCCGCGGAGAACAAGCACGCCGACCACAGCGCGGAAACGCTTTTCCGGAAATTCTGGGTCAGCCTCGTCCTTACCGTCCCGGTCGTTTTATATTCGGATATTATCGGAAAGATTTTTAAATGGTCTCCGCCCGGATTCTACGGGTCGGCGTATATCCCGCTCGCGCTCGGCTCGATAGTCTTTTTCTACGGCGGCTGGATTTTTCTGGTCGGAGCCTGGAGGGAAATAAAAAGCAGGCTTCCTGGCATGATGACGCTTATCGGCATCGCCATCTCGGCGGCGTATCTTTGGAGCCTTTATGCGGTCTTTGCCGGCGCGGACGCCCTGTTTTGGGAATTGACGACCTTGATCACCGTCATGCTTCTCGGTCATTGGCTCGAGATGCGCGCGGTCTCGGTCGCCCAGGGCGCGCTCAAAGAGCTTTCAAAACTGCTTCCCGATACCGCGGAGACGATCCGGAACGGCAAGATCGAAACGGTTCCGCTTGCCGAACTCAAGGAAAACGACATTTTGCTTGTGAGACCCGGCGCCAAGATTCCGGCCGACGGCGCCGTCATGGAAGGGGAATCGGCTGTCAATGAGTCTATGGTTACCGGCGAATCGAATCCGGTTTATAAGAACCCGGGCGACCAGGTTATCGCCGGAACGATTAACGGCGACGGCGCTTTGAAGATCAGGGTTACCAATATCGGCGAAAAAACATTTTTGGCCGGGGTCATGCGCCTGGTCGCCGAAGCCCAAAGCTCGAAATCCCGGTTGCAGGTGCTCTCCGACCGCGCCGCCTTTTATCTTACGGTCATCGCCGTGGCAGGCGGCGTTATAACGCTTATAGCCTGGATCGCGGCCGGCGCCAAGGTTGAATTTGCCGTAGCCAGGTTGGTGGCTGTTTTGGTTATCGCCTGCCCGCACGCCCTGGGTTTGGCCGTGCCTTTGGTTGCCTCCATTTCGACGACCAAGGCGGCGCAGAACGGATTTTTGGTGAAACAGAGGCTGGCCCTCGAAGCCGGCCGGACTATTGATATAGTGCTTTTCGATAAAACAGGGACGCTGACCAAGGGCGAATTCGGGGTCGTTAGTGTCTGGGCCGCGGACAATCATACGGAAGACGAAGTCTTGCAGTCTGCCGCTTCCCTCGACGCTTTTTCCGGGCATCCTGTCTCTAAAGCTATTGTCTCTGAAGCGAAGTCGCGGAGGCTTCGGCTCCAGGAGCCGGAAAAACTTGAAACTTTGAAGGGTCGGGGCGTAAAAGCCTTTATCGATAGAAAGGAAGTCATGGTCGGCGGCCAGGCGCTTTTGGAGAGCGCCGGCGTCGATCTTCCCGGTAACCTTTCCGGACGAATCAAGGACGCGGGTGAAAAAGGCCAAACCGTTGTTTTTGCGATCAAAGACGGGGCGTTTTTGGGCGCGATGGCTCTTGCGGATATTATTCGGGAAGAATCGCGGCAGGCCGTCGGCGCGCTCAAGGAAATGGGCGTTCAGTCGGCGATGATCACCGGTGATTCCGAAGACGTGGCAAAATGGGTGGCTGCGGAGCTCGGCATCGATGAATATTTCGCCCGGGTCCTACCCGATCAAAAATCGGAAAAAGTCAAAGAATTGCAGAACCGCGGCCTTAAAGTGGCGATGGTCGGCGACGGGATCAATGACGCGCCGGCTCTGACCCAGGCGGATCTCGGTATCGCCATCGGCGCCGGAACAAACGTGGCCATCGAATCGGCCGGAATAATCCTCGTCAGGAACGATCCGAGGGATATCGTGAAGATCATCCATTTATCCCGGCTGACCTATAACAAGATGATCCAAAACCTTTTCTGGGCGACCGGATACAATGTTGTCGCTCTGCCCTTGGCTGCCGGCGTGTTGGTTTCGAGAGGAGTGATTCTCGACCCGGCCTTGTCAGCCGTGTTCATGTCTTTGAGCACCATCATCGTGGCTTTCAACGCGGCGCTTCTGCGTCGGGAAAAAATTTAAATGGTTGTTGCCCGGCGTTTTGAAATGAAGAGAATCGTCCGGCGTCGCTTTTTTTATCCTTCTTGCTATAATTAATCAAACCATGCCTATCAAGAGATCGTCTTTGGAGCGGAAGTGGTATTTCCGTCTGGGGAAGGTCGTTCTTCTCCTGCTGCCGCTCGCGATCATTCTTTGGATGCTTTTGCAGAAAAAGATGATCAGCTGTGAGCCGGCTTCCGATCTCCGGCCGGAGACCATCGCCTTTATGGTCGTCGCGGCCATCCTTTATTATGTTTTTCTCGCTTTGTTTTCCCGGGGAATACTTTATGTCGTTTTCGGCGGGGTGGAGGAAGACGGCGGAAAAAGAGATTTTGAAGAAAAAACCGGAGGAGAAATAGTTTCCGGCGGAGCGTCGGGCGGAAGAAAAAAATCCTACCGGCCGGATCCGCTTTTACCCATGATTTTTCTTTTTGCCATCATCGCGTTTCTTTTTCTGGTCCAGAGCGGCTATATCAAGTTTCCGAAGATGAGTTGGGGAAACTTCAATTTCGGTGGGGGATCGGCTGTTTGCCGCCAGACCTCGGCGGAGTGGGGTCTGCCTTGCCATTCCCGCCAGCCGGAAGGCCCGACAGTCAGCGCTTTGCCCGTTCCTGCCAAATGCGACTGCCCGAGCGACACGGTTTTCGTGCAGATGGATAATATCACGGCCGGAGGCCCCTACAAGATCTGCGCTTGCCGTTAGCTTCGCGTCCGGTCAGTCTTCTTGACTTTTCCGGCCAAATATGTCAGTTTATGGCTGATCCAAGTCCAAAAAGGGAGGGCTTGCAATGGATGGTTCCGTTGCGACGATAGTGTTCTTTGCTGCCAGGCCGGACGGGATCGCTGTCTTTACCAATGGAACGTTGGAGGCCTTGAAGGAACTCGTGGCTGATGCTTTGCGGCCCCTGGTGAAGAAGCAGGAAGAGGAAGGATCAGATCACAGTCCCGTCGACACAGATGTTATGTTCACGGTGAATCTCAGGAGGAGTCTTAAAGACAATTCTTCCGAGATGAAGAGCAATACCGGAAATAGGACCGTGGACTGTATCATCTTGGGCGATGCTTTCTGCTTTTTGACATCAGGCGAGCTCGCTCCCCAGCCTCTTGGCGCAACCGCCGGCTAATTGTTTTACAGGCTCTTCCCTAAGGAGCCTGTTTTTATTCTATCGGTCGACCGGTTTTAGCCATCGTTTTGATTTCGGCGGCTGCCTAATTGCAATCATCATAGCTTCGTATTTTATTTAATCCCTTTGACTTTTCCAGCCAAATATGTCAGTTTATGGCTGATCCAAGTCCAAAAAGGAGGGCTCGCAATGGCTATCCTCGTCGCGAAGATCGTTTTCGATTGCGGTCATCCGGACAAGGTCGAGGTCTTTACGAACGCAACGCCGGAAGTCCTGCAAAAGATGCTGGCCGATTTTGTCAGCGACCAGACGGGAAGGGGTGAAGATCGTCGCCCCGTCCCGGAGAAGGCCAAGTTTTCGGTGGAAATCAGCCTGAATCCCAAAGACAATTCTTTCAAGCTGAAGACTGACGCCGGAAACCGGGTTTTCGCCTGCGGCATCGTAATCTATGTCGCCGGCCTTTTGGGAGCGGGCGAACTTGCTCCCAAGCCTCTTGGCGCGACCGCCGGCTAAGTTTTACGGGCTCTTTTTTCGAGGAGCCTGTTTTTTTCTTGGTATAATAAAATCAATGAATCTCGCCTTCGCTTTATCGATCAGCCCGTTCGTTCTTTTTCTCGTTCTGCTCCTTTGGAGGAAACTGCCTCTTCTCAAGGTTTCTTCCTGGACCTTGGTTTTGATGGCCGGGCTCTCCGTTCTTTATTGGCGGATATTACCCGGTCTCTTCTTTGCGTCTTTCGCCAAAGGATTTTTTGTGGCTCTTGATATCTTTTTTATCATCCTCGGCGCCATCTTCTTCCTGGAAGTACTGAAAGACCTCAAGGTGATTGAAAACATTTCCCGGTACCTCGAATCATTTTCCAAAGATTACCGGATCCAGGTGATTATCCTTGCTTGGTTTTTCGAAAACTTTCTCGAAGGCACGGCCGGATTCGGGACGGCTTCGGCTATTGTCGCGCCCCTGCTTGTGGGACTGGGTTTTGCTCCGCTTCAAGCGGTCATTGTTTCGCTTTTGGGGAACAGCACTTCGGTGGTTTTCGGCGCCGCCGGAGCGCCGATCCGGGTGGGTTTTGCCGGCCTTGATTACGCCGCCGTTCCCCAGTTCGCGTCCTGGATAAACTGCGTCGGTATTATCGTCCCCGTTTTTATGCTTTTGGCCATCACCGCCGGAAAAGCGGATAGAGCGAAACAAATAAAAGAAGCCTTGCCCTTCGCTGTCTGGTCGGGCCTCGCTTTTGTCATTCCTTCGGCCTTGGTCGTGCCGCTCGGCCAGGAATTTCCTTCGATCATCGGTTCTCTCATCGGCCTTGCACTCGTGCTTTTGACGACCAAACTGGGTTTGTTGGTTCCGAAAAACATCCGCCGAGGAGCCGCGGTCGGACTGCCGGCGGAAAAACAGTCTTATTTCAAATTGGTCTTTCCCTACGGACTGCTTATCGTCTTACTGATTCTGGGAAAGCTTTTGATCGGTCCGGCGAGCTTCAGTATTCCTTTCGCCCTGGGCCACAAATTCTCTTTATTCAACCCCGGATTCGCTTTTCTCGCCGCCGGCCTGCCGATCGCCATTGTTTGGGGTTCCCGCAGGCACCGGATCGCCGGCGAGGCAATCAAAAAATCCCTCAAGGACGCTCTCGGCCCGTTTCTGGTCATCGCTTCCATTTCGGTGGTTGTTCAGCTGATGATTAACTCCGGTTTGAACTCGAGCGGGTTGCCTTCGGCGACCAACCTCATCGCCGGAAGTTTCGAAACAAGGGCCTTGCCTTTTTGGCTCCCTTTATCGGCGCTTTCGGATGTTTTCTCACCGGAAGCGCCACGATCTCCAATCTGATGTTCGGAAATTTTTTGAATATCGCGAGCCTGGCGATCGGATTGGGCGCGTTTAAAATCTTGGCTTTGGCGCTTGTCGGCGCCGCCGCCGGGAATATGACCGCTCTCGCCGACATTTTGGCCGCTGAAGCCGTGGTTGGGCTAAAAAATCAGGAAAGAGGGGTATTGAGAGGGGTGATTGTCCCGTGCCTGATTTATCTGCTGATTGTGGCCGTGATCGGGCTTCTGGTGGCATGAAAATTTGGCAGTTTTGCCGCCGGAGTTATAATTAGAAAGACTTATGAAAATTTCCGAAGAGAAGAAGGGCGACGAGGGTTCGATGGTAAGCATCAATTTGGGAGCTTTTTGCAACCAAAATTGTGTTTTCTGCCTGGCCGCCGACGGCAAAGAAGCTTACCCAAGGTTGAACGCCAAAGAGGCCCGGGAGATTATCAACGGTTATCTTGACCAAGGAGGAAAATTTTTACTTCTCACGGGAGGGGAGTCTACCATCCATCCGGACTTCGTGGAAATCATCGGAAAGACGCTTGAAGACCCTAGGGTGAGCTCTTTAAACATAATGACGAATGGCGTTCGATTGGGAGATAAAGATTTTTTTGACGCCGTTATCGCGGTTGATCCGAAAAAAAAGATTTCTTTTTCTTTTTCTCTTCACGGCCCTAACGCAGAGTTAGCGGAGAGTATCACCCGCGGTCAGAAAGGGGACTTTGAAAAAACCTGCGCAGCCATGAAATATGCCATTCAAAGCGACCGGAATGTCGATGTAGCGATCATTATAATCGAACAAAATTATCGTTATCTGCCGGAATACGCAAAATTTATTATTCATGAATTCCCGGGGATAGACGGCGTATCTTTCGGTTACCCGCTTCTTTTCGGCAACGCCGAGATCAACAAGGACTCTATCTACGTCAAATTCAGCGATATCGCTCCTTATCTGCAGGAAGCCTTGAAGATCCTTCTGGCCGCTGGCATCAGGGCGGTAACCGCCGCCGGAGCGCCGGTGCCTCTTTGCGTTCTTTCGGGGATAGAAGACGTATCGGTAAGGCCGTTGATCGAGTGGCAAAGGCGCTATATCGGGACGGCTACCAGCGGCCGATTGAATACTTTAAAGGACGAAGATGAGATTATCCCCAAAGTAAAGCCTGAGCAGTGCGCGGGCTGCGCATTGAACGACGCTTGCGTCGGGGTGCTTAAGTGTTACGCCGACATCTTCGGTTCGGACGGCGTCGTGCCAGTAACGGTCGACAATTTCCGGGGCCCGATCGTTAAAGGATCGACTTTATCGGAGTGTCTCCCGAAATTGGACCAAGCCAAACTAAATCTCATTGTTTTGAGCGGAGATGACGCCGTCCCCGGGCTTTACGCTTTCCCAGAAGGAAAAATAGGAGTGGTTGTTAGAGAGGGCGGCGAACCGGGCAAATCATCTGTTAAATCCCAACCGAAAGCCGACGAGACCCCAAAATCCAAAACTACTAAGGAAAGAAAAACTTCGGCGAAGCGCACGCGCAAATCTTAAAAGATTCGCGATGTTATTTAATATCGTTTTTACCATCGTTGTCGGATCATTGCTTCATTTTACATTCGATTTTTTTCACCAATCGTTAATCGTCGGCTTGTTTTCCGCGGTGGACGAAAGCGTTTGGGAACATTTGAAACTCGCAGTGATGCCGATGGCTTTTATCAGTTTCTGGCAGGGGTGGCGGCGCAAGCAAAAGCCAAACAATTTTTGGTTGTCCCGCGCCAAAGCGGTTTATTTCGCCGCATTCGCTATAGTTGTTCTATTTTATGGATACACGGCCGTCTTGGGGAAAAACTATCTATTCCTTGATATCGCGATTTTCATTGTAAGCGTCGTTGCGGCCGAAATCATGGCTTCGGTCGTTCAAAAAATGCGGCCATTTCCGAAGAGCTGCGAGACAGCGTCAAAAATAATGATTTTATTCGCGATCTTCATTTTTATGTATTTTACGGTTTATCCGCCGAAAAGTTTTTTATTTAAGGATCCCGCAGTCGGCGGATATGGATTGGAAACCAACCAGGTTTGCGTGGCCGGCGATTGCGATACGAGCATTATTCTGCCACCCCATTATTCGATCAAAGCTTACAGCATAGAAAAAGTGCTTGATCAATCTTGCGTTAGAAACATCGATTGTAAAACTCCCGCGGAATATCTGATCCAATCGCCTTGCCCGTTTGTTTCTCTTTGTCTCGAGGGCGAATGTACGGTGATTTGTCCGGATTTTTTGGAACCGTAAACGGCATTTGGCATACGGCCGAGATGGGAGTATATTGTAGATAACCCCATAAAGGAGGTGACCGGTTTGTCGAGAAAACAGCACCGGTCGGGTGGCAAGTGCGGCGGAAGCCACACGACCTTGATCGACGCCGCGTGCCGTTTGGTGGACTTTGCAAGAACCGAACCATCAGTCAAAGCAATTGTGCCGTCGTATATCGCCTCGGCACCTTCAGCCAATAGTCAGCGCAAGCTGATGCTTTCTCCAAAACTCTCCGGGCTCCAATGCCGTATCCGCGGAAAAAGATATGTCCAGGAACTATGGCTTTATCCCGCCGAAGAGGTCGACCGCCACGACTTTCTGCAGAAGATAGTCGGAGAAGCGTGCCGCCTCGGATACGACGTGATTCTTCGGTAGTGTTTATGGATTAACCAGGCTATGCCTGGTTTTCTTTTATGCGTCAAATGAAGCAAGCTACAGGATTTTGTGGTAATGTAATCTTATGAGAAAGCAAATACTTTTTATCATTTTTCTGATAATTACCGTATTTTGCGTTTGGGAATTAACAACCGAGGCCAGACAAGACCCCCGTAAAGTTCTGGAGGTCGTGCAAACTTTCGGCGATCGGTTAAAAAATGTCTCCTTGCTGGCTCCTCGGGAAGTTTTGGCGGAGGGCATAAAGGAGAACTATAAAGGCTTGGTAACGCAACAATTGATTGACGCGTGGCTGACCGATCCCGCGAAAGCTCCCGGTCGGCTCGTCTCCAGCCCCTGGCCGGACCACATAGAAATAATTTCACTGGAGCCGGTCGCGGCCAATTCATATAAGGTCGCGGGCAAGATTATCGAGGTGACGAGCGGCGACGCGGTCAATATTGGATTCGCCACCAAGCGCCCGGTAACAATGATCGTCGAAAAAATAAATAACCGTTGGCTTATCAGCCGATGCGATCTTGGAGTTTATGAAACGACGATTCCGCAGAGTCTTTCGGTCGCCGGGACCACCGGACTTGTCTTCGATTATCCCGTGTCTTTAGGCGCCGAGTTTATTGATTTGCGGTCGTGGCCGCCGGAGTTGACTATCGTCGACCAACCGTTTTTTTGCGCCGTAACACCCGGCATTTTCAGCCTGCCGGAGCGCGTCATCGAGAAGATCATTAATTCTAAATTTTATTGCGTCAAATCAACGAGCGAAGGTGCTGCCGGCTCGGTATACACGACTTACGTCTATTCGACCGCGATAGGGGATCAGACTATTAGTTTGACTTTTACTTTGCGGTATCCTCAATGCAACAACTATATCGAACCCGAGAAGACCTTATGTCTTAAAGAGCGTTCAAGCTTTGATCTGGATTCGGTGATCGCCGCCATAATGGCGAGCGTTAGGCGACCGTAGCACTGCCGACGAAATCCCCGCCTTGCGGCGGGGATTTTTATTCGGGAGTTTTTATTTCCATATCGCTTGCGGTCTTCTTCCAATCCCGGGTTATTTTGCTCTTCTTCGGTTTATTATCGAAAGCCGTTCTATTTATTCAAATACTTCCACAGAGCGGCGATGCCGAGAACCACCAAAACCGTGCAGAGGATATACATCACCGATCCGAAGAAAAACATGCCTCCGCCCCAATATCCCATTTTAAAATATTTTTTATTTGCGACCTTTAATCAATAGATCCGTTATTATTATATAATATGGCCGTGGCGAAATCCGGATTTAAAAACAAAATCATCGTCTTGGGATCATCGGCCGAGTTTCCTTTGCCGAGAACCGAATCGAATAAATTCGATGATTATCTGGATATCGAACATTACGAAAAGCGTTTTTCCCTTCACAAAGATCGGCTTTGCGAGAGAGCAAAGTCCGGAGGTAAAAACAAGCGCAGTCGGTCGTCGCTTTTGGTTGTCCTAAACGGCAGGCATATTATTTTTGACGCCGGGCCGGATATCCTCCACCAGTTGCGGCGAGAGAGGGTTCGAAAAATAGACGCCGTTTTTATCACCCATAACCACCCGGATGCCGATTACGGATTGCGTTATTTAAAAAGCGTCAAGATATTTGTCGAGAAAATCGGGAATATCGGTCCGGGGAAGAAATCCGATCTCTTCGGGGCGGAGATAACGGCTTTTCGCGTGATCCATTCCGAAAACGCTCCATTTCTCGGTTACCGCGTAGTTTTTCCCGGCGGGTTCAAGATGGTCTACGTTTCCGATCTTGCCTCCCTCAAGGGCTTAAAAAAATATTTGGTTGATTGCGATCTTTTATTCGCCGACGGCTCGATTCAAAAAAGAAGCCTGCGTGGCCACCTTTCCATCGATCGTCAACTGGCATTTTACAAAAGGTGGCGTTTGCGGAAAATTATTTTTACCCATATAGGGCACCAAACATTGCCGCATGAAGATTTAAAAATGCATGTCAAGAGTATTTACGCGCATAGCGACATTGCCTACGACGGCATGAGGATCGCTGTTTAGCGGATAAATCGTTGTTGAGAGTTATCCACAGAGGAGATGTTGAGGGATTTCGGGTACTTCATATTATTTAATTAGCTGATGAAGTTGGAGTTAATCAGCTTATACTCATAGATCATGGTTCGCCCTGATAAAACTTGAGCGTAAAAACCTTAAGGCTATGAAAGAAGAATACGACGGTGCCAACAACTAATTTAATTTAGAGCCGTCGTATTTTTTATTTTCAAATTTTCTAAAAAGAAAATTGATATAATCAAACTATGAGGATAAAAACAAACTATTTCATGGTTTCTCTGATTGTCTTATCAGTGGCTTTGGTGGGAAGTTCTATCACTTCATCGGGGATGGCATGGTACCGTTCGATCAATCTGCCCGCCTGGACTCCGTCCGGCGCCATCATCGGGTTTGTTTGGGCGGTTATTTTCTTTCTGCTCGCGGCTTCCATGATCGTCGTCTGGAATCAAGAGATTCCGCCAAAAAAGAGAAGATCGATTGTCGTCGCTTTCGGCGTCAATATTCTTTTGAACGTTTTTTGGAGTTTTTTGTTTTTTTCGAGGCACCTTATCGCCGCGGCGGCGGTTGAATCGGGATTGCTCTGCCTTTCGGTCTTCTGGCTGATGTCAAGCATCAGGCCGGCTTCACGATTCGCGGCCCGGCTCCTTTGGCTCTATGGCCTTTGGACGGTGTTCGCGACCTATCTGACTTATGTAATCTGGAGATTAAATTAAAAAATAAAAAACAGCCGTCCTGTGGTCGAGGGACGTCAAAATATCGACTGCCATGATTTATATCAAAAGAGCTTACGAACCGGCCTCGCTGAAAGACGGATCGCGCATTTTAATCGACCGGCTTTGGCCGCGCGGATTATCGAAAGAGAAGATTAAGATAAGGTTTTGGCTTAAAGACATCGCTCCAAGCGAAGAATTAAGAAAATGGTTTGGTCATGACCCGGAAAAATGGACGATGTTCAAGAAGAAATATTTTGCCGAGCTGAAAGCGAAAGTCGCCGACGTCGATCTTATCAAAAAGGCCAGCCGCCAAGGAAAAACCACTTTAATTTACGCCGCCAAAGACGAGGCCCACAATAATGCTGTAGCCCTAAAAGAGTTCTTAGAACGTTGATCGATGATGATAGCCGGCGCAAAGAGAAGCTGGTCCGCCAAAGTTACGCGGCAAAGCCGCGCTTTGCGGCTTGAGCCCGGCATTTTTACTTGGAAAGACCCTCGAAAGATCGCCAAGTCGTTAAAGCGTTCGACCGAGAGAAGCATTACTCGGAAATCTCCAGCTTTTCAGTCGGCGATGTCAATGCTTAATTTCTACATCAACCGTAGCGGCAATAATATTTCCGAAAGTCGAAAGAGAATCCTAAATCTAGCCAAAAAAGAATTGAGGAAGACTTTCGGGCAGGTTTAATCACTTTTTGCCCCAATCAATCCGATTCCAGGCCCTTTCGTGGATGTAATATGCGATGGTGGTGTAAATGTTGCTGACAATAACAAACGAAGTGGCAACACCGACGCTCCTGGTAAAAAAGTAAATCGAAGCAAAATCCAGAATGATGATAATCAACCGGTAGCTTATAGTCTTAGCCGCCGACCTTAGGGGAGTTTCCGCCAATGAAGATGATATTTGGTTGTCCATGGATTCAGTATAAAGCAACGGTCAATCGGATTATAGCTAAAAATTGTCATCAGCCTTTTGTTAAAATGAAAAACATCAACCAAGAAACGTTCGGTCTGACTTCTTTTGAGGCGGACCGGCTTCTCCGAAGGATCGGTCCTAATCAGATTTTCAAACCAGAAAAAATAAGTTTTTGGGTTATCGGTCGACACGAGATAACCGAACCAATGATCCTTCTGCTTTTCGTGGTCGGCGTGGTTTACAGCCTTTGGGGAAGGCTGGAAGACGCCGTAACTATTTTTGTGGTTATCAGCCTACTCGTGTTTGCTGAAGTTTGGAATGAGTTCAGAGCGAAAAAAGCTATCTCAGCTCTGGCCGATCTGGCCGCGCCCAAAGCCAAAGCGGTAAGGGATGGTAATTTTGTCGAGATAGATCCGCGGACCATTGTTCCCGGCGACATATTGACGCTCGCAGTCGGCACCAGGGTTGCAGCCGACGGGGTTGTTGAAGAGGGGCTGGGTCTGCAGGCGGATGAATCTTCTCTGACCGGAGAATCATTATCGGAGGAAAAGACGAAGGGCAGCGCGGTTTATGCCGGAACGATCATCGTCTCCGGAGAAGGGAGATTAAAAGTGACGACAACCGGCGCGAAGACCAAATTCGGCCAGATCGCCGCCGCTTTGAAAACGATCGCGCCTCCGAAAACCGGATTGCAACTTGAAATGAAATCCTTGTCCGGTAGATTTGTCTACGTCGCTTTGTTTTTCTCGATCATCATTCCTCTTATAGGTGTTCTCCGCGGCGGAGACGCGAGGTTGATGGTATTGACGGGATTGTCGTTGGCCTTCGCGACCATCCCCGAAGAATTGCCGATAATCATCACTATGGTTCTGGGACTCGGATCTTATTCTTTATCGAAAAACAATTTTCTGGTCAAAAAATTGAAGTCCGCCGAAGTGTTGGGAAACGCCACAGTGATCGTAACCGATAAAACCGGCACGCTTACCGAAGCTGCGATGAAGGTCGCCGGCGTTTATCCCGCGTCCCGGGAAAAAGAAATTATTAAAGTCGCTTTGGCCGCCATCTCCGCTTATAGTCAGTCGTCTTTAGAGGCGGGTATTTTGAGCTTCGCCGAAGGAAGAAATATAGCGAGGGATTCTCGCGAGATAGTTTCCGAAGAAAATGTGAGCGACCGGAGAAAAACTAAAGCTGTCGTCCGCAAATATAATGGACAAGCGGAGCTATATTTAAGCGGCGCACCCGAAGAGGTGTTCGGCGTTTCGGCCGAAGTCCCCGAAGAAATGACCGAACGCTTGAAGGAAGAAACCACCAAGGGGAGGAGAGTAATCGCCGTAGCCCTTAAAAACCTCGCTGTCGGAGACGAAAAGCGGCCCATAATCGATCTGGAACGCGGTTTGAGGCTCGCGGGAATTATCAGCTTCGAAGATCCTCCGCGCGAGGGCGTTGGACGGACAATCGCACTTGCGACTCACGCCGGTATCAGGACGATCATGGTAACCGGGGATCATCGGGAAACGGCCCGTTATATTGCGCAGGAAGTGGGTATCCTCAAGACCAATCGGGTTTTGACTGGGAAAGACATCGACGCTTTAGATGACGACAAACTTTGCGAAGCTGTTAAAACCTGTTCGGTTTTCGCGCGCGCGACGCCCCAACATAAATATCGGTTAGTCAAAGCCCTTCAAAAAAATGGAGAAGTGGTGGCGGTGACTGGAGACGGAGTAAACGATGTCTTAGCCTTGAAAGCGGCTGATATCGGTATCGCCATGGGAATCAAGGGCACTGATGTCGCCAAAGAAGCCGCGGAGATCGTCATCGCCGACGACAATTATGTCACGCTTGCTCGAGGGATATTCGAAGGCCGGAAGTTCTACGACAACTTATCCAAAGGAGTTAAATATTATCTGGCAGTCAAGGCTGCTTTAATCATGATTTTCCTTTTGCCGATCCTAATTGGTTTGCCGCTGCCTTTCTCGCCGATCCAGATTATCGTGCTGGAATTATTCATGGATTTAGCCGCTTCAGCCGGATTTGTCGCCGAACCGGCCGAAAAAGATATTTACAACCGTCCGCCGAGGAATCCAAGGGGAAAGATTCTAAATCGCAAGTCGGTCGCTGGAATCTTCGTTTCGGGTCTGATTTTATTCTTCGTGGTAACAGCCGTCTATCTCATAACCCGGCGTGCCTACGGTGATTCCACGGCCATGACTTTGGCTTTCAGTGCTTGGATCTTCGGGCATATCTTTTTGGCTTTTATCTCGAGATCGGACAAAGAGCCGATTTGGCGCCTCGGATTTTTGAACAATAAAACGATTGATCTTTGGGCGTTCGGCGCCATCGGGCTTTTATTGCTCGGTCTCTATGTTCCCAAAATTGGACACAATTTGAATTTGACGCCGATAACATGCTCTTTACTTATCGAAGTCGCGATTTTCGCCGCCGGAATGATGCTTTTTCTCGACGCCAGTCAATATTGGTTTTCTTCGCGTCGTAAATAACGAGCGCAATTCATGCTATAATTTTCCCATGAAGAAAAAAATCTTGAAATCAGCGCTCATCGCTTCGATTTTTTTTGTCGTCGGTCTGGCTGTCTATCCGTTCTTTCAAGGATTGCCCGCCGGTAAGGGGATCATATTGAAAAACTACAATATTTCCGAGAACAATGATTTTTTTCACGTGAGAGCGGAATATCCGCAATTTGCAGGAGTGAGTCGCGCGTTTGACAGCGAGATCAAAGATCTCGTTAAGCAGAAAATAGCCGAATTTAAGAAGTCTTCCAATGACAGCTGGCGGGCGAGAAGGGAAACAGCCTTGCCCGGGGAAACGGTGCCGACGGCGCCGGAAGCGCCCTTTGATTTCATCGCTTACTGGGATCACGACCGTTTAGACGACCGCTACGTGAGTTTGATAATGAAAATTTACTATTTCTCCGGAGCGGCGCACGGGACAGAGGAGCTTTATACTTTTAATTACGATCTTAAAAATCGTCGGGAAATAAACATCATGGATTTAATGGGATCCGAAGAAAACCTTCAAAAAGTCTCTAAATTGGTAAAGCCCAAGGTGGCGGCTAATTTAGACCCGACCGGCTCCTGGGGAGACGGTGGCACCGAGGAAATGCTCGAAGAGGGGACGGCTCCGACCCTTGAAAATTATAAAAATTTTACCTTCAACCAAGACAGCCTGACGATCTATTTTCAAAAATATCAAGTGGCTCCAGGCGCGTCCGGAAGCCAAAAGGTTGTCCTATACAGGAGCGAGCTGAAAGATTCCGGAATCTCTTTGAACTGGCCGGAATAATCATGAATCAAAGGTCGATTTCTTTATCATGTGGATGAGCCTTTCCAATTTCGGCTTGTTTATAATCCTTATCGCCTGGTTGTGGCAGCTTTGGGCGTTTTTGAGAAGAAAACAAAAAATTCAGCTGGGTTTTTTGTTGCTTTATGCCATCGGCGCGGTAATGCTTGTTTGGAATGATTTGATTTTTGGAGAATTCGGCGCCGCCGCCTGGCTTAACCTGGCCGATGTCGTTATCGTCGTGGTTTTGATGTTTATGGCTAAAAAATGAGGATAGTTAGCGACGGAAGCGATGCAATCCGTTTTCCACGCGAAGAATCTTGCCGCGCTTTAGCCGGAATTGAGGAAAGGAAACATTGCGGAAAATAATTGTTGATTTAGATTATTATCATGAACAAAAAACAATTAAAGTTGCTCGTAATCGGGGCGGTCGTTCTGGCCCTGCTCGGTCTTGCGTTTTGGAAATACGAATCCGGCCGGGAAGGCGGAGAGGCGGTTTTTTGCACGATGGACGCGAAGCTTTGTCCGGACGGTAGTTATGTCGGCCGCATGCCGCCCGCTTGCGAATTTAAGGCTTGCCCTGGATCAATCGAAATATCCAATCCCGCTTCCCAAAACTGCTTGGATAAGGGCGGTCGGTTGGAGATGAGGATCGACGCCACTGGCGGCCAATATGGAGTTTGCATTTCGGCGAACAACGTCGAGTGCGACGAGTGGGCCCTTTACAGAGGAGAATGCTCTTTTTAGTTATAGGGTTTTCATCGGAAATATCCCGCGTCCAGCGGGATATTTCGTATTTCTCCCTTGTCGCCGCCAAGATGCTATAATTAGAACATGGATAAATTGATAACGGCCCAACTCGTCGTTCTTATCGTCGGAACGATGTTCGCCTGGGGAAACTTTATCAAGGAGCTTGTCGCCTGGCGGAGCAAAAAAGTTTGCGTCGAAGGCTGCGCCCCCGGGATCAATCCCTTAAAGACCCCTTGTTTTTACGGTGCCATCGTCTTCTCCGCCGCCCTCGTTTTGCACGTTTTGATAATGCAGGGGTAGCTCTATCGATGGGTCCGGATCCCGCGCCCGGCGCGGGATTTTGTATTGCTATTTTTGGGAATGTGTTTATTATTTAAATCGTCAAAAAAAATATCAAAAACAATGTCGGACGAACAGATAGTGAAGAAATATCAGGCAGAAAATCCGTGGGGCATGTCGACCACCGTTGATCTGAAGGACTGCAATCCGGAGACGATCAGAAGCGCGGATAAAATAAAGCAGTTTGTCGTCGAGCTCTGCGAGCTTATCGACATGAAAAGGTTCGGGGAGACGACGGTTGTTGATTTTGGAGATAATCCGAGGGTTTCCGGATTCTCCATGACCCAGCTTATAGAGACGTCCCTTATCTCCGGCCATTTTGCCAACCAGACCAACGCGGCTTATCTCGATATTTTCAGCTGCAAGGCTTACGCTCCAGAGAAGGCGGCGGAATTCGCCAAAAACTTTTTCGAGGCCAAAACCATGGAGTTCGGAGTAACTTTCCGAAAATAACCTCGGTATAAAGCCATATTCGCGGCCCGCTTGGACAAAAAAAGCGGGCCGTGTTTTAATATGGCTCGCGGATGATCACGGAGAGGGTGGTACCATGAAATTGATCGATTTGCCCGATATTCTCCGAAGGGTGGTCTGTCTGCCGCAGGATGGTTGTCCGTTTTGCGGAGAGAGGCTCTTTTCGAAAAAAAGCCATCTGATCATCGTGTGCACCGGACTTTTGAAAAAGGACGGCTGGACGGTTTACCGTTGCCTTCGGTGCGGCGCGGAATTCCGGATGTTCCTTCCAAAACTTGGGAAAATGACGCGCCTTGTCAAAGCGCGACTTCATATAGTAATTCCCGAACCCGACTGAAGGCCCGCGAGGGCCTTTTATTTTTGCGGCGAGTTGGGAGAAAGCCGCGTTGGACTTATAATATAAACCATGAAAATTGCTGTTTTCGACATAGATGGAACATTGTTTAGATCGAGCTTGGCGATCGAATTTTTCGACACCTTGGTGGAAGAGGGGCTTTGTCCGGTTAAATATCTAAAAAAATACGTCCAGGCTTACAATAACTGGGTCAATCGGCAGGCGAGTTTTGAAGAATATACTGCCGAATTCATTACGGCCATGGATAAAAGCCTTGCCGGGCTGCGGAAAAAAGATCTGATCAGGATTAGTAAGAAGGTCGCGGATTTTCATCAATACCGGATCTACCGATACACCCGCGATCTGCTCCTGGATCTTCAAGCGAAAAAATATTTTACCATCGCCATTTCTTTTTCTCCAAAAATTATCGTCCAGGAGTTTTGTAAATTATGGCATTTCGACGAGGTTTCGGGTTATGCGGTGAGTTTTGATCAAAACGACAGGGTGGTCTATCGGGGATCGGACGAGCTCGAATGGGACAAAGCGAAAACATTGAAGCGGATTCTGAAAGAGAAACGCTTGAGTCTTGAGGGATCGGTCGGCGTCGGAGACACACAGGACGATATCCGTTTTTTGAAGATGGTGGAGCATCCGCTCTGTTTCAATCCGAACATCAAACTCTACAAATATGCGAAGCGCGTCGGTTGGCCGGTAATAGTCGAAAGGAAAGACGTTATTTATAATCTCTAACCGCAAGCTTTATGCGGATGGCTGTTTCAGACTAAATTCGCATCCGCAGTACTTCTGGTGATAAAATCCGGCTTCGCGATCAGCCTCGCGGGTTTTTCGCCAGAGATCCTTCTTGTCCGGAAAAATTTGCCCGAGGGATAAAAATTCCACACCCGTTTCTTTGGAAATCATTTCGGCCAGCCGGTCGATAATGGCCTCGTTCTTGTAGGGGCTGACGCTCAACGTAGTGGCAAAAAAGCTGATATTCCTCTCGCGGGCTTCGGCGGCGGTTCGTCTGAGCCTCAAGCCGAAGCAGACCGGACATCGTCGGCCTCCTTCGGGTTCGCGCTCCAATCCATGAACAGCTTCGCGCCAGGAATCAAAGTCGTATTTTCCTTCGATAAAATCTGTCTGGTTCAACAAAGCGAGTTTTTCAGCCGACTCCAGGCGTTTCAAATATTCTTTCTTCGGATAGATGTTCGGGTTGAAATAAAAAACGATCGGTTCGAATCGTTCCTTGAGAATTTTAAGCAGCAACGCTCCGCAGACGGCGCAGCAGACGTGTAGGAGGATTTTCGGTTTGTCTTCCTGGTTCATATCGGTTGTCAGCGTTTACTTTATTATTTATGATAGGATTAAGCAATCAGCGATCCATGGATTTTAGGCAAGCACGGATCTTAAGTTTGGTTTCGGTTTTTTTCATGGCGGTTACCGCCTTTTTTTTGGTATCGGCGGAAAACCGCAGGCCGTTGGCCGCCGATGTCGGAATTGTAATCGAACCCGTAAAGACCTTTTCCGGAGACGAGGCTCCGGCCGGCAGGTCATCGATTTCACTTCCCCTTAGCGTTCCGGAATATATCCAGAGATACAAAGCATCCTGCGAGGCCGCGGCCGCGAGGGCGGCCCTGCTTTATTACGGGGTTTCCTTTTCCGAGGACGATATTTTGGAAGAAATCGGTTGGAGCAAGCCACCCCGCTATTACAACAAATCCGGGGATCTCGTCTGGGGAAACCCGCAGTCGGAATTTGTCGGCGATCCGAATCCGAAAAGGATTTATGTCGACGGCTATGGTGTTTACAACCAACCGATTTATAAATTCTTGTCTAATCATGGATTCGGCAAAAGCGTTTCCAAATCCGGCTGGGACATCGAAGAGCTGGCGTCGTACATAAAATCCGGATATCCAGCCATCGTCTGGCTGTCGGGAGATTTCAAACGGAGGACTCCGGGCGTGATGATCGGTCCGGACGGAGTTAAAAATCCGTGGATCTTCGCGGAACACGCCGTTGTGCTCGTGGGGTTCGACGATAACGGAATGGAACTAATGGATCCAGCGCCGGGCGTGGGATACCGGCGAGTGACGACCAAACAATTCGAGGACGGATTTATCAGCCTGGGGAATATGGCGATCGTGGTTATTCCCGGAGAAATGGCCGAATTATAGGTTCCGCGCTTGCGGAAAATTGTTGTTTGGAAGACAATAAGGCCAGTTTCGCTCATTGATTTCAAAGGAGGTGAACGGATATGGGAACGGGTGCACTTGCCCCGGAGTTTTACCGGTCGGGATGTCTTTGTGGATTTTCGGAGATCAGTTTCGAATTGGGATACGCCGAACGCCTGCCGAATGCCAAGGCGTCCGTCGACACCCTGCGGGCTGATCTTCCTTCCGCCGCGCCGGCGCTTTACCGCATCGAGGCCATCGAACCGGCGGCCGAAGCGATCAAAGTGAAACTCCGCAAGGAACTTTTCTTCCCGCGCGACCGCATCGATGTCGGGGACTTTGGTTTCCGGATTGGCGGTCTCGTGGTCCTCTGCCGGGAATGCCGGGGGAGGGCGATGAGGCAGTCGCCTCAAAACACCGTAGATACCATGACCGTTCGGGTCGTCGTCAGTCATAACGACGACCGGACTTTCGTCAAACTGGCGGCATGACCGCTCTCGCGGCCGAGGAATCTCGGCCGTTTTTCTTTTTACTCCGCAAAATCTATAATGAATTCATGGCAAAAAAGATCGTTTTGACCGGCGACAGACCGACCGGGAAGCTGCATCTGGGGCACTACGTCGGTTCCTTGACGAATCGCGTGAGACTTCAGGAGGAGACCAAGGAATATGTAATGATCGCCGATGCTCAAGCGTTGACGGACAACGCCGACAATCCTCAAAAAATCAAACAGAATGTTTTGGAACTGATGCTCGATTATTTGGCGGTCGGTTTGGATCCTCAAAAGACCACTTTTTTGGTCCAATCGATGCTTCCGGAGCTTCCGGAACTGACTGTCTATTTTTTGAATCTGGTGACCCTGGCAAGGCTTCAGAGAAATCCGACGGTCAAGAATGAAATGAAACAGAAGGGTTACGGCGCGAATGTCCCGGCCGGATTTTTAACCTATCCGGTGAGTCAGGCGGCCGACATCCTGGGGTTCAAGGCTGATTTGGTGCCGGTCGGCGAGGACCAGCTGCCAATGATCGAGCAGACGAACGAGATCGTCGATGTTTTCAATAGGTTCTACGGGCCGGTTTTTAAACACGCTAAGCCTTTGGTTTCGGCGATCGGTCGGCTGCCCGGAATTGACGGCAAAGCGAAAATGTCGAAGTCTCTAGGCAACGCCATTTATCTTTCGGATTCGGAAAAAATCATCAAGGAACAGGTGATGAAAATGTATACCGATCCGGGTCATATTCATGTTGAAGATAAGGGAAAAATCGAGGGCAACGTCGTTTTTACCTATCTTGACGCCTTCGATCCGGATAAAACCGGCGTCGAAGCCTTAAAAAAGCAATATAAGAAAGGCGGCCTCGGGGATGTGGAAATCAAAAAAAGATTGATTTCGGTTTTAGAAAATTTGATCGGCCCAATCAGAGAAAAAAGAGAACGTCTCGCGAAGGACCCAGCAGCGGTGATGGCCGTCCTCGAGCGGGGCACAAAAAAAGCCAGGGAGGTGACGAAAAAAACGCTGGTTGAAGCAAGGGCGGCTATGAAAATAGATTATTTTTCCTGATCGATCGCGCTTCGTGATATAATTATTAGATATGGAAAAAATATCCGATGAGTTCGTTTGCAGGGAGAACAAACGATTTAAATTCCAGATAGGAAAAACATTGGCCTCTTCTTTGTCGGGATTTCTGGGCGGCGCCATTTTTGTGAGCATCGGCTGGGGCGTTGTTGTTTACGTTCTCTATAAGTTGTGTCAAGTCCGTTAAAGGCAGGCCTGAAGCCGTGTTAAGGCTCGGTCCCGGGATCGGTTTTCGGGGCGTGCTATAATGCGGGAAAGGTCGTAAGCGTCAACTTCAATATGTGTCAGACTTGCGGATGCACACCTTGCAAAAAATGCGGCAGGGAAATCAAAAACGGCGTCTGCAGCGGTTGTGGCAAGAGATCTGACGAGTGCGAATGTAGCAGCGAAGGATAGACATAAATAAAGCAAAAAGAGACCTTCGGGGCCTCTTTTTGTTTTGGAGTTTGTTATAATGAAACCATGAGAAACAAACTTTTATTAATCGCATTTCTCGGAATCATTTTGATTTCCGGAAACGCCTTAGCACAGACTACGACTACCGCGACTGATACGACTACGGCTGCCCCTACAGCCGAGGCTGATTCGGGTCTTTTGCCGTCGAGCCCGTTTTATTTTCTTAAGGAATGGAGGCGGAGTCTCCAAAGGGCCTTTTCTTTCGGAGCTGAAGCAAAGGCCAATACCGAGTTGAAGATTGCTGAAGAAAAAGCGGCCGAAGTCAAGGCCGTGGATCAGACAGAGCCGCAGAATGTAACCGCTCTTACCAAAGCTCTCGCTAATTACCAGGCGAGCCAGGAAAGATTGAAGGCGCATTTCGAGGCGTTAAAAAATACTTCGAACAATCCGAATATCGATAAATTGATCCAAAAATTTACCGACGCTGCGGCCAAACATGAAGATTTGTTCAAATCCTTGATTCAGAAGGCTGGAGAAGCGAAGGATATCAAAGAGGCTGTTTCGTCGAGTCAGAGCGCTATTGAGGATGCGGCGGCTGTCGCCGCCACCAAGAGTCAGGCCGCGGCTCAGGCCGTTGAAAAAATCCAAGAAAGGTTAAGGCTTTCGGCGGGCACTCCGGGAGAATACTGTAACCGCATCAGCGCGAAGGTTGCCGAGCTGGACAGCCTTTATCAAGAAAAGAAAATCAGCGACACCGCCTATAATCTTCAAAGACCGATTCTTCTAAAGATGATGACGGGATGCCCTGTGATTCCGACGACGCCCGCCGTAGCTCCGGCCGCCGTGCCGACGACCACAAATCAAACCGTTCCAGAGAACCAGTTGCCGCAGGCCCCAACGACGGACAGTATTTCCGCAACATCCGCCGCGCCGACAGCAAGCGACATTGTGAACGCTGTCAAGAACATCTTGCCGACTTTAAAAACGCAGAACTTGAATGCAGTTACTCCTCATTCATCTTCGGCCGATTCCGCGCGCGGTAAAGCGCAGCCAGCGGCCAAAGTCAATCCAACGGCGAATTCCAACGCCGCGGTCAGCCATTAGCGCGCTGCCGATATTTTAAACCCCGCGGTCAAACCGCGGGGTTTTTGCCGACCGATGATTTTCATGTTATGACTTATGCGGCATGATCGAATTCAAGATTTTAAAAAAGTCCGACAAGAGCCGCGCCCGGCTCGGAATTTTAAAGACTCCCCACGGCGAGATCGAGACTCCGACTCTGGTCGGGGTGGCCACCCAGGCGGTCGTCAAAACCCTGACTTCCGAGGAAGTGGCTCAAATAAAATCGAAACTTCTCATCTGTAACACCTACCATTTGCATCTGCGGCCCGGAGAAAAAATTATCAAGGAGAATGGCGGCCTGCACAAATTCATGAATTGGAAATCGGGGCTGATGACCGATTCCGGCGGGTTCCAGGTTTTCAGCTTGGGCTTTGGCCGCGATTTCGGCATGGGCAAGATTCTGAAATCGAGCTCGGAAGAAATCCTCGAAGAGGGGAGGCAACCGAGACACCTGAAAATCACCGATGACGGCGTTTACTTCAAATCATATCTCGACGGCCGCGAAATGTTTCTGGGGCCGAAAGAATCGATCAAAATCCAGGAAGACCTGGGAGCGGATATTATTCTCGCTTTCGACGAGTGCACTTCGCCCATAGCCGGCCGCACTTACACCGAAAAATCCCTGGAGAGAACCCATCGTTGGGCCGCGACCTGCTTAAAAGCCAAAAAATCAAAACAGGCCCTTTACGGTGTTGTTCAGGGAGGAAAATTTAGGGACTTGCGGATCGCCTCGGCCAAGTTCATCGATTCTCTGGGATTCGACGGTTACGCCATCGGCGGGGAATTCGGAGACGATAAGGCAACAATGGTGAAGATGCTCGGCTGGGTGAATAACGAGCTCGACGAACAAAAGCCGAGACATCTTTTAGGAATCGGCTACCTTGAGGATATTCCGAAGATTATCAAATCCGGAGTGGACACCTTTGATTGCACCATGCCGACGCATTACGGCCGGAGGGGGATCGCCTTCATTTCTTCGGGGAGGCTCGATTTGAATAAGGCGGTTTTTTTGAAAGATAAGGGTCCGCTCGACAAAAAATGCGGTTGTCCGGTTTGCGGAGAATATAAGAGAAGCTACATCAGCCATCTGATCCGTGCCAAAGAAATTACCGGCTTAAAGCTCCTCACCATGCACAACCTCTTTTTTTTCAACAGCTACGTCGAGAAAATTCGCGAAGATATCAAGAAAGGCAAGATCTGATGGATTTCGAGAAACTGCTCGCGCTTTACGATTATTCGTTTCCGGAAATGGCGATTGCCCAGAAGCCGGCCAGTCCGCGGGACAGCGCCAGGCTTTTGGTCTACAACCGGAAGACGGGCAAGATTGCTTTCGATATTTTTCGCGACCTCGGCTGTTATCTACCCAAGGGGGCCGTCTTGGTTTTTAACGAAACCAAAGTGGTGCCGGCGAGAATCTGGGCGAGGAAAGCGACCGGTGGCAAGATCCAGTTGCTCTACCTCGGGACGGAGAAGGGATTGCTTAAGTTTATTGTTGACCGCAAAATCCATTCGGGAGAAAAAATCTTTTTTGGGGAAAAAGAAACTTTAATTCTTGTCCGTCAAGAGGAGAATGTTCATTTTTTTAAACCGTCGTTTTTAGTCGGCCGCGTCATGGAAATTTTGGAACGCTTTGGAGAAACGCCTATTCCGCCCTACATCAAGCATTCGCCCCTCAAGGAATCTGAACTCAAACAAAAATACCAGACGGTTTTCGCGAAAATCAAAGGTTCGGTAGCTGCACCGACCGCTTCGCTCCATTTTACCAAAAGGCTGATGTCGAAATTGCGGAAATCCGGATTTGATCTGAAGTTTATCACTTTACACGTCAATTTGGGCACTTTCGCCAAACTGACTCCAGAACAGGTGGAGGAGTCCAGGCTTCACAAAGAGTATTACGAAATTAAGCCTGCTGTCGCCGATTTTTTAAACAAGGCCAAATCAGCGGGCCGGCCGATCATCGCCGTCGGCACGACCGTGGTTCGGACGCTTGAGTCAGCCAGCGGCCAGCAAGGAAAACTTTCTGAATTAATCGGGGAGACAAATCTTTTCATCAAGGAAGGCTATCGATTCAAATACATCGACGGCTTGATTACTAATTTCCACGTGCCGAAATCGAGCCTACTCATACTCGTCGCTGCTTTTGTCGGCCGGGAAAAAATTCTCGGGCTTTACAAAAAAGCCATCACCAAGGGATTTTCCCTTTTTTCTTTCGGAGATGGCATGCTTATCTGGTGATTCTATGGATATTGCTATGGTTTTTGCGCGGCTATGTGCTATAATAAAATCACTCTGAATTTGTAGCCCGATTTTTTCCTTTAAAGTCTCTCCAGCAGCTTTGGTTGTTTGATAGCGAAATTACAAATCGATGTTTTTTAGCTATCTCCATAAAATAAAGCTATATTTTGCGGCCTTATTATTGCTTGCGTTTACGCTCGGAATCAAGGCGGCTTTGGCGGCCGACGGTTCGGGAACGAACACGGTAACGCCGACGGCGGCTATCCGCAATTCAACCGGCAATACTTTGACTTTTACTTTTACCGCAGCCGAGCTGATGGATTCCGGCGGCATCGGTATCACCGCGCCGGCCGGTTGGAGCGCTCCCCAGGGAATAAACGGCGTTGTCGGATACACCACGGCGAGTTCGACCGGAACCATTGCCGATGTCAGAAATAATTTGGATACGACGACTAACTGGTTTTCATCGAACCACATGGCTTTATCCATCGACACTGGCGACAAGTCGGAAGGAACAGGATCTTTAGCAAATACAATCAGCTCCACAGCCGTCGCTAACGAACAATGGTATTTTAATTACGGCGCAGCCTCTAATTGGGGCGATGCCAACGCCATCAATCTCCGCGTCGGCCTTTTTTTGAAATCGAGCGTCGCCACTGCCTCGGGAGATCTTTCCTGGCAAGACGATGATTCGGCGAATCTCGCGAGTCCGCTCGACACCATCGCCATTCCGGCTTTGGCGGCGAACACCTGGCATTACACTTCGGTGACGCTCGGAGCGGCGACAAGGACTTCGATTTTGTCTTACGGCTTGCGTTATACAACCGACATTGGAGCGGCGACCGTCAAAACCGATTCCATCTCTCCGCTTTTCGACGCAGCCGATTCTTTGACTGCTTGGAAAAGCGACGGAAGCATCACCCGGTCGCTTTTAAACACAGCTGGAAATTATATGGAGGGTAGCGCCGCCATCCGTTGCGCCTACGCTGCCGGAGCCGGAATCGGCACCGCCGGTCAGTGCTACAGCAATAACGGCAATTTCGTCATCGGCCCTGGAGGCAAAGTTAGTTTTTGGATCAGGTCGAACATTGCTTTGAATGCCGGGGATTTTGTCTGGAAGGATGATAATTCAGCCGATTTCGGCTCGCCCCTCGACACGGTCAATATTCCGGCTCTCGCCGCAAATACCTGGACATATGTGGTTTTGAGCGCGCCCAACTCTTCAAACATCATTCAAAAATCATACGGCCTGGAAAGGGTTGTTAATACCGGAGCGGTCAATATCGATATCGACGCCATCGGCAAACAGATCGATAATTGTGACGCTATTTTGAACTGGACCGCGCCGAGCGCCGATACGTTGGTTCTTTCGACAAGCGCGGCGACCAAGCACGAAGGCATCGGCTCTCTCCAAAACGTCATTTCTTCGCATGCCGTGAACGGCGATTATTGGTACGAAAATCTAAGCATAGCTAATAACTGGTCTGGATACACTACGGTTGGTTTCTGGATTTATTCCACTGTAGCGGCTGCGGCCGGCGACATCCAGTTTCAATATTCAAGTTCGGCCGGGCTTGCGAGCCCGATAGCGAGCCTTAATCTCTCGGCTCTTTCGGCCAATACCTGGACGTATCAGAAGCTTACTTTAAGCGGAACGCGTTCGAGTATCTTGAGCTACGGCCTAAAATACAACGCTAACGTGAGCGCGCGGACGGTCTATTTAGACGATGTTTTGCTCGGTCCGGGAAATCCGACATTTATCGGATAGGCCATCAATGTCCGCACGCTTGCTTTGGCTTCTCCGCAAACCATTACCGTTATCTACGGAGCTGGCGGCGGAGCAAGCGGCGCCACGGCCACGAGTACGGTCGGCAATTCTGTTTTTACCACCCAATCGAGAGTTTCCGATTCCGGAACTTTAACTAATATTGCTTCTTCACCGACGGTGATGGTAACTGACGTGGCTTCGGTTTTTACCCTTAATTCTCCCGGCCCGATCACCGCCGGCACTCGCGCGGGATATACCGTCACCCGCAAGGATTCTTTCGGCAATTTGGTGACAATCGGTTCGACTGTCGTCAATCTGTCGAGCTCTTCAACTGGAGCTAACAAGAAATTCTATGATGCCGCTTCCGGGGGCAACATCATCACTTCGGTCACTATTCCTGATGGATCGTCTTCCGCTAATTTTTGGTACTACGACGAGCTCGCCGGGACTTGGACGATTACCGCTTCTCAATCCGGATTTACTTCCGGCACTGACAATTTGATTGTTAACCCCGCTTCCGCCTCGGCTCTTTTTTTAAACCATCCGGGGACAATCTCGGCCGGCACTCGCGCGGCCTATACCGTCACCCGCAAGGATTCTTTCGGCAATTTGGTGACCAGCGGAACAATTGGCGTTTCGCTATCGAGCAATTCCACCGGCAATTTTAATTTTTATGACGCGGGAAGCGGAGGCAATATCATCACCTCAATCAATATTAATAATGGTTCATCATCGGCCAATTTCTGGTATACGGATGACAAAGCCGGCACCTGGACCATCACCGCTTCTTCTGGAGCGCTCACTCCGGGAACAGACTTGCTAACTGTGATTGTTTCCGCCACTAAATTCGTCATCTTGGATCCGGGACCAGGAACAGCCGGCGTCCCGCTTACAATCACTATCCAGGCTCAAGATAGCTACGGCAGCGTTGATACAACCTACAATCAAGGTGTTACCTTAAACACCACGGGTTCGGCGACCGGCGGCGGATTGATCACGATTACAAATGGTGTCGGCACCAAAAACATCACGGATAATGTTGCCGAGATCATCACCTTGTCTCTTACCGATTCCCAATCAACCGGATTGGATGTCTCTTCGACAAGAAGCGTTACTTTCGCTCCTTCTTCCGCTTCCGCTCTTTTTTTGAATCATCCCGGTCCGATCACCGCCGGCACTCGCGCGGGATATACCGTCACCCGCAAGGATTCTTTTGGCAACTTAGTGACTTCCGGAACAACAACAGTCAGTCTCTCCTCGAACTCCACCGGAACGAACAAAGCTTTTTATGATGCCGCTTCTGGCGGAAACATCATCACTTCGATCAATATCACGGCCGGCAATTCGTCAGCCAGCTTCTGGTATTACGACGATTTCCCAGAAACCTGGACGATTACCGCTTCTTCCGGGGCGCTTACTCCGGGAACAGATTCGCTGGTCGTCAATCCTTCTTCTGCTTCGGCTCTTTTTTTGAATCATCCGGGAACAATTTCGGCTGGTACCAGAGCGAGCTACACGGTGACGAGAAAAGATTCTTTTGGTAACTTAGTGACTTCCGGAACCACCACCGTCAGCTTATCTTCCAATTCTACCGGCAATTACAAGTTCTATGATGCCGCTTCCGGAGGGAATATCATCACTTCCATTGATATCACTTCAGGCAATTCTTCGGCTAACTTCTGGTATTTCGACGACAAAGCCGGGACCTGGACTATTACTGTTTCCTCCGGAGTGCTCACTCCGGGGACGGATTCACTAACTGTTATTGTTGCGGCCACCAAATTTGTCATTATCCAACCGGCAAACGGGACAGTCGACAATCCGATCGCCGTTACTGTCCAGGCCCAGGATTCTTCAGGCGCCTTGGCAGGGACTTATTCCAATTCGGTCACCTTGGTTGTTTCCGGCTCAGCCACCGGCGGAGGAGTGGTCAATATCGTTAATGGTGAGGGTACTCGGAATATTTCCGACACCGTCGCCGAGACAGTCAATCTTTCTCTAACCGACTCCAACTCCACTGGGCTCGATGTTTCTTCGACCAAGTCCGTTATCTTCGCTCCGGGAGCCGTCTCCGCTTTCTTCCTTAATCATCCGGGAAGCGTGGTCGCCAATTCGCGGGCTAGCTATACGGTTACGAGAAAAGACCAATATGGAAACTTGGCGACTTCGGGCGTCAACACAGCTTATTTATATTCTTCCTCGTCTTCCGCCAACAAAAAGTTTTATGACGCCGCCTCCGGAGGAAACATCATCATTTCGATCAATATTACAGCCGGCAATTCATCAGCTGATTTTTGGTACGTGGACGATACTCCGGGAACCTACACTATTACCGCTTCGGACAATGTCGCAGCTCCGGATGGAGCCGCTGGCATCGCTGATGCTGCGGATTCGCTTATGGTAACTAGCCTGCCATCAACCGCCACCAAACTCGTCATTCTGCCGCCTACGAATAATACTGTCAGCAGTCCAGTCAGCGTCACTATCCAAGCTCAAAGAGCCGACAATTCCGTGGATACTTCTTTCAATAATTCGGTTACCATAGTTGTTTCCGGCTCGGCCACTGGCGGAGGAGTGGTAACGATTACAAACGGAACCGGAACGGCAAATATTACCGACAGCGTTGCCGAGACAGTCAATCTTTCCTTAAGCGACACCGCTCCCACCGGGCTTGACGTTTCTTCAACCCAAACGGTGACCTTTACCGCGGCTACGGTCGCCAAATTCGCTTTAAATAATCCAGGGAACATGACGGCGGGCGCCAGGCTTGGCTATACGGTAAGTCGGCTCGATAGCTTCAATAACACTATTACTACGGGCGTGACCATAATCTATTTGTATTCGACTTCGACTTCATCAAATAAGAAGTTCTATGACGCTGCGACCGGATCAAATGTTATTCAATCGATTGATATCCCGAACGGCGCTTCCACGGCTAATTTCTGGTACTACGACGATACGGCCGGCACTTATGTCATAACTGTTTCGGACAATGCCACGGCTCCGGATGGTTCCGCTGGCATCACTGACGCCTCGCGGTCGGTCGTCGTCGCCCCGCTCGTGGTGACGGCCACGAAATTTATAATGAGCGTCTCGCCGGCCACGGCGCAAACCGGATCTCCGATTTCCGTAACCATCAAAGCCGTCGATAATAGTAACAATCTGGCGACGACTTTTAACGGCTCGGTCACCTTGGTTGTTTCTGGTTCGGCCACCGGCGGAGGAGCGGTGACGATCGCAAGCGGCGTCGGCGCGGCGAGCATTACCGACAGCGTTTCTGAAACAGTCAATTTCTCCTTGAGCGACACGGCTTCCACCGGACTTAATGTTTCGGCAACATCCTTGGCAATCTGGAGCGCCGCTCCGCCGCCACCGGCCGCGCCAACTCCTGTGCCGGGATATTTCCGGGCAGATATTCTTTTCAGAGGCAAAGCTTTTCCCGGAGCCAAAGTGGCCTTGGTTTATCTTGATAACACGACTGGCGTTGTAAAAACCTTGACTCAAACAACCGTCACTTCTTCGTACGGAGATTTCGAAGTGCGTTTCAACGGCCTGACGGAAAGAGGGATTTATACTTACGCTTTATCCGTAACCGATAGAGACGGCCATTCGGTGCAGACCCGGTCTTATAAATTGGATGTCGCCGGCGCGCTCTTTGAAGAGAATATAGTGGTTTCTCCGACTGTGAGTATCCTGCGAGAATCTGTTACGAAAGGCGATTTTGCCACTATTCAAGGCTATGCGACGCCACGGAGCGCCATTAGCTTCACTGTTGACCGCCAAGCGTTTGATTACGGCACTTCGGCAGACGTCGCTGGTTTTTACAAGATTTTGTTTAATACGGGCAATCTTAATTATGGATCTCATGCGGTGCAGACTCGACAACGATTAACCGACGGCCGCCAAAGCGAATTTTCGCCACAGGTGTTCTTCAACGTTTCCCAACTTTTCACTACCCAGACCGATCTTAACGGAGACGGCGTGGTCGACGTCAAAGACTTAAGCATTTTTTTGTCGTTATGGAACTCAACTGACCAAGCCGCGCGGAAAAGAATCGATTTCAATGGAGACGGCGTGGTCGACGTCAAAGACTTCAGTATTTTTGTAAGAACAGTGCAAGGATAAAAATAAAATATCAAATGAAAAAAACAATTTATTTATTCTTTTTTCTATTTATAGGATTTATCTTCTTCGGTTCTTTAAAGGCGCAAGCCGCGTCTTTGGATCTGGTGTCTAGCAAAATGAGCTTGGGGATAGGGGATACGGTTAAAGTCGATATTCACGTAAACAGCGAAAACACTGGAGTGAATGCCTTTCAGGGAACGCTGAACTTCCCCAAAGATATTCTGCAGGCGCAAAGTGTCGATAAAACCGGTTCGGTTATCAATTTCTGGCTGCAGGATCCGGTTTTCGATAACGCGAAGGGCCAGGTCAAGTTTATCGGCGGATCGACGAGCGGCTTATTCGGCCAGTCCTTGCAAATAATTTCGGTGGTCTTCAAGGCCGTCGGCTCGGGTCAGATAAATTTGGTGTTTAGCGACGGCGCGGTGACGGCGAGCGACGGCAGCGGGACAAATGTTTTATCGGCCATGAACGGAGCGCAGTTAAGCGTTGTTCCGAAATCCGGCGTTGTTGTCCCGCCGGCAGCGGCCGCGCCCATCACCCAGATCATCCGCGAAGCTGCCCCAGCCACGGGTTTGCCCGTGAAACCGACGGTGGAAGTGCCTTTTTATCCGGATCCGGCCGCCTGGTATAACTCTATAGCGCCTTTTCTTGCTAAATGGACTTTGCCCGGCGATGTCGGCGCCGTGGCCGCGATTATCGACAAGTTTCCGACAGCCAGTCCGGCTATTTCGGGAGGATTATTCGACAATGAGACTTTTAACGCGCTTTCCGATGGCATCTCGTATTTGCACGTGCGTTTTAGAAATAACATCGGTTGGGGCCCGACGGCTCATTATCGGTTAGCGATAGATAGCGAACCTCCGCTGGCGTTTAATATTCAAATATCGCCGGCGGCTTCGACAATGGACCCAAGCCCGATCATCGACTATAAATCCGCCGATTCTCTCTCCGGAATAAGGACGTATTTAGTCCAACTCGACAACGCTGCGGCCGTCGAGACCAAAAATACGAGCTTCACTTTTTCTAAATTAACCCCCGGAAAACATATCGTCAGGGTAGCCGCCGTCGATAACGCCGGGAACGAAAATATTAGCACGCTTGATTTCGAGGTTCTGCCGTTGCCGTCGCCGACGATTACCTCGGTTACCAGGCAGGTCTTTGTTGGAGAAGGAGGCTTGAGATTCCAAGGCACCGCGTCTACGAGCTTTGTGGTAAATGTCAGTTTAAGGTCTAAGCCCGGCGACGTTATTGCTTCCCTCCAGGCGACTCCGGATCAGAACGGAAATTTTTCCGGAGAATTCAACAATCCTTTGAAACGGGGAGTTTATTATATCGAGGCGGTCGCTGAAGATAATCGCGGAGCGGTAAGTCTACCAGCGCGATCGGAAGCGATCACGGCCAAAGAAAGGCCGGTCATGATGATCGGCGGATTCGAAATAACTCAATCGGGCATGATCGGGTTGCTTCTCGCGACGCTTATTGTCGGCGTTCTTCTCGGCTGGTTTTCAATGAGGGAGCGAAGCATTATGCGCAGCCGGAGAATATTGATCGCCCAAAGAGACATCGTGGCGGTCTTCGGTCTTATCAAAAAAGATATCGCCAAAATGATACAAAACTATAGTGACAAGGACATCAGCGAGCGAGAAGCGAGCGAGATGGAATACGGCCTGAAGCGAATCCAGGGGAATATCGAAAAGCTTTCCAAATATTTGATTGAAAATATCGGAGAGATCAACCAATAAAGGTCGCATAAAATCTTGCCAATTATTCAATGAAAATAGCGATTGTGGAAGACGAGGAAGCATTAGCCCAGGTCCTGAAAGAAAAACTGGAAAAAGAGAAATTCGACGTTAAAATCGCCGTTGACGGCGAGACGGCTTTGCCGCTTATCAAGGCTTTCACTCCGGACATGATCCTTCTGGATCTGCTTTTGCCGAAAAAGCCCGGATTGGACGTTTTGCGTGATCTGAAAGAGGAAGAAAGCCTAAAAAATATACCGGTAATCATTCTTTCAAATTTGGGCGGAGATGAAGACATTAAGGAGGGTCTGGCTTTAGGAGCGAAGGATTATTTCGTTAAGACTCAGCATCCCATTAATGAAGTCGTGGACAAAATAAAGGAAGACTTGTTGAATCCGAAGGGGATCTAACAAAGTCGCGGCTTAAAAATACGGGGCAACAGCGCGCCGAACACGGAGCGGTTGAGAATCAGAAGATTACGTGTTTGGCAAGATAACATCATTTAACTTTAAAAAATTTAGGCGATGGCCGAGGCGATAAACGGTGCAAGTTTTTTGAGGGAGATATTGAACGTCATACCCGATCCGGTATTTGTTAAGGATAAAAACCATGCGTTTGTTTTCGTGAATAGGGCTTACGCGGATTTTTTCGGTTATCCGGTCGACGAAATCATCGGCAAAACCGACCGAGATTTGTATTTGGAACGAGAAGTGGCGGTATTTTGGGAAAATGACAGTGAAGTCTTAAAAACCGGGCAGGTGAATACCAACGAAGAAACTTACACCGACAAGAGTAAAAAAACGCACATCATTCTAACCAGAAAGGCCCGTTACATCGATAAAAACGGGATGATATTCGTGGTGGGAACGGTAAGAGACGTTACTCGCGAGCGAGTAACGGAAAAAGCCGTTGTCGCACGTACACAAGAGCTCGAACGGATAAACCGGCTGATGGTGGACCGGGAAAACAAAATGCTGGAGTTGAAGCACGAACTGGCCTTGCTTAAAAAGAAATTATCGCGATGACTCCTCAAAATAATCAGAATCATCCAAATCACGGCCGGCATCTGGAAATTAGTTTCGATCAGCTCAAAGCCCATTGGTTCGCGGTTTTCGATATTATGGACGTGGTCGTGCTTGTCCTGGACAATACGGCTAGGGTTTTGTACGGCAACGTTTATTTATCGAAGCTTTTGGGCATCGCCCCGAAGGATTTGATCGGTCGGGATTGGATTGAAGAATTCACTCCGTCCGAGGCCGGGCTTAGGCCTCTTTTCGAAAAAAGCATCAAACAGAACAAAATATTTATCCATCACGAGAATGCGGTCATCGGCAAGAACAAGCGTCGGTTAGTCGTTGATTGGAGCAACGCGGTTTTTCACGATCATAAATCGGGGAATTTCGGCGTTATCAGCATCGGCCGCGACGTAACGAGAGAGCGGGCGATCGAGACGGGCCTTCGCGACATCAAGGAAAGGTACAAGCTGCTTATAAACACCATGAATTCGGGCGTATTCTACATGGATCATACTGGGAAAATCGTTGCCATTAATCCGGCGGCTGAACGCATCCTCGGTATTTCCGCCAAAGAAGTAATAGGCCTGAGACCGACGACCTCTTTATGGTCGATGGTCTATGAAGACGGATCATATTGTCCACCGGAGGATTATCCGGCAGTCATTACCTTAAGAACCGGCGAGAACGTGGCCGGGGCCGTGAGGGGGGTAAAAACCAAAGGAAGACCGGAGCTCTTTTGGATTAGGGCGAATGCCGTTTCCGAACAGAAAAAAGTAGACCACACCCCTTGTCATGTCTACGCGATTTTCGACGACATCACCGAAGAAAAAGAAAAAATAGCCGAAGAAAAAAGACATTTGTTAGAGCTCGAAAAAATGAACAGGCTGATGGTTGACCGTGAAATGAATATGGTCGCGTTAAAACAGGAGATGGAGAAACTAAAAAAATCTTTCGGCGAGAAAGCGTAAGGCATGTCCATGAATTATAACCAGCAATCGCGGCCGACGGTGGGCTATAAGCTGCCTTTGGCGGCGCGTTTCCTGGCCGCCCTCGTTTTAGGGAATGTGCTTTTTGACTTCTTGTTTTATTTTGCGGTCAGGAATCTGGAAATTTATTTCCCGTTAGTCATTTTAGCTTTTGCGATCACGGCTGTCGTCGCTTATCTTTTTATCGCTCGCATCATTGTGCCGATAAGACTACTTATTGACGCTGCAGAGAGATTCTCCGTAGGCAAACCTTTTATCAAACTGGAAAAGGGCGCCGCTGGAGACGTCGGCGTTTTAATAGACGCATTTAACCTTATGGCGGGGAAGTTGAACGTCGCATACGCCGAGCTTCAGGAAAAATTAAGGGCCCAGACGAGGGAGTTGGATATGAGACTGTCGGAAATCGAAGGAAAGAATAAAATTCTTCAAGATACGCAGACGGCCCTTCTGAACGTTCTTGAAGATGTTGACCGGGAAAAGAGAATTTCGGAGAATCTTGCGGCCGATCTTCAAAAATTCCGCTTGGCGGTTGATAGCGCCTCGGACCATATTATGATCACCGATCCGGACGCTAAGATTATTTACGCGAATCACGCGGCCGAGGCAATGACGGGTTATTCGTTTGAAGAGATGGAGGGGAAAACGCCTGCTTTGTGGGGCGGACAGATGCCGGACGAGTTTTACAAACAGATGTGGGATACCATCAAAAATAAAAAAATGCCGTTCATTGGGGAACTGCAAAATCGCCGGAAAGACGGTGTTGTCTATACCGCCGAGCTCAGGATTTCTCCGATCCTCGACGGATCCGGGAATGTCAGGTTCTATGTCGGCGTCGAACGCGATATTACCAAAACCAAAGAGATCGATCGAGCCAAAACCGAATTCGTGTCTTTGGCTTCGCACCAGCTCCGGACGCCGCTCTCGATCATAAACTGGTATTCGGAGATGCTTTTGGGCGGGGACGTCGGTAAAATCACACTGAAAGAAAAGACCTATCTTGATGAAATCTATCGGACGAACAAAAGAATGATCGATCTCGTCAACGCTCTTTTAAACGTGTCCAAGATCGATCTGGGCACTTTCCCGATAGAACCCGAGGCTGTCGATGTTGCGGCGATCAGTGACAGCGTTATTGGCGAGCTCGAACCGCAGATGCGGGAGCGGCATATCGTCGTGGATAAAAAATACGGATCCATGCCGAAAATAGAAGCCGATCCCAAAATCATCAGGATCATTATCCAGAATCTGCTTTCAAACGCCGTCAAATATTCTAAAGAGGGAGGGCGTATCACCGAGTCAATCCAAAAGGAAAGCGGTAATTTGTCGATTACCGTGGCCGATAACGGTATAGGCATTCCTTCCGGCCAGCAAGACAAGATTTTCGCTAAGCTTTTCCGGGCCGATAATGCGCGGGAGGTTGATCCCGACGGAAATGGACTCGGCCTTTACCTTATTAAATCTCTCGTGGAACAACTGGGCGGACGCATCTGGTTTGAGTCGGCCGAAAACAAAGGAACAACTTTTTTCGTTATTCTTCCTTTCAAAAGAGCGGAGGCGAACATGCAAAAGTCGGCTTCCGAAAGCAAATTAGAAACTTCAACCAAATGAATCAACATTGCGGCAAGATTATTCTTGTGGTCGAGGACGAACCGGCCGTGAGACGGGCGCTGGCGGATAAATTCTCCGGCGTTGGATTTAGTATCATCGAGGCCAAGGATGGCGAAGAGGGGTTCGCGGCGGCCGAAAAGGGAAAGCCGGACCTGATCATCCTCGATCTTTTGATGCCCAAAATGGACGGCATGACGATGATGAAAAAACTGCGGCTGACCGAGTGGGGTAAAAAAATACCGATTGTTATTCTCACCAATCTAAGCGCCGACGATAAGGTGATATATGGAGTTACCCACGACGAACCCTCCTTTTATTTGTTAAAGACCGACTGGACAATGGACGACGTTGTCTCCAAAGTCAATGCTGCGTTAGGATTAGATTAGACACCTATGGAAAAGAACGGAACGTCCTGGGAAAAGGCGGCGAAATGGTACGACGAACTTTTGGAGTCCGAAGGCACCTACCAAAAAGATCTGATCTTGCCCAATCTCTTGAGGATGATGGAAATCGAAAAAACCGACGTTGTCTTGGACTTGGCCTGCGGCCAGGGATTTTTCAGCCGAGAATTCAAAAAAAAGGCCAAAAAAGTGATCGGAGCTGACCTATCTCCGGAACTTATAAAAATCGCCGAAAGCAAATCCGCAGGAGTCGAATATCACGCGGTCGCCGCCGATAAACTGGATTTTTTGGAGGACGGATCAATCGATAAGATTTCTGTTATCTTGGCTCTTCAGAACATGGCGGATATCGGCTCGGTTTTCTCGGAATGTCGCCGCGTTTTGCGCCAGATTGGCCGGCTGTACTTTGTGCTGAACCACCCGGCTTTCCGCATCCCCAAGGTTTCGAGCTGGGGCTGGGATCCGGAAAAACAAGTCCAATATCGTCGCGTGGACGCCTACATATCGGAATCCAGAGCCGCCATTCAAACGCATCCCGGCTCCGCGCCTGAAGAACGTACCTGGTCGTTCCACCGGCCACTCCAAGTTTATTTTAAAGCGCTCGCCAGGCAGGGCTTCGCTGTTTTGCGCCTCGAAGAATGGAATTCCGATAAAAAAAGCGAACCAGGGCCGAGGCAAAAAGCCGAAGACAAGGCGAGAAAAGAAATACCTCTTTTCATGGCGGTCGAAGCAATCAGAATATAGTTTGGAATGAAACAACACAGATTCATCGGCAATTTCGCGCCGGAGGGCGGTTATCTGGAACTCCGCGACGAAGAACTCGTAAACCAAATCAAAAACGTTCTCAAATTAAAACCCGGGGAAGAGGTCGTTTTCGGCGACGGCGAGGGATCGGAATTTACGGGAACGCTCAAGTCCTTTCATCCGCGGTTTATTTCTTTCGCGGCCGGAGAGAGAAGACAGAACACGAACGATCCGGCCGTCAAGGTCGTCCTCTATTGCGCCTTGCTTAAAAAGGAAAATTTCGAATGGGTTGCCGAAAAAGCGACCGAAGTCGGAGCGCGGGCGATTTTCCCGATTATTTCCGACAGGACGGTCAAGCTCAACCTGAACATCGGCCGTCTGCGGAAAATAGTCAAAGAGGCGGCCGAGCAATCCGGACGCGGTTTTCTTCCCGAGGTTTCTGAAATTATTGGTTTCGACGAAGCCATGGAACAAGCCAGAGATAACGAGCTGAATATTTTTTTCGATCCCAAAGGACAGACATTCGAGAAACCGCAGTGGTTTTCGATGTATGGTGACAAGCGCGTTGGCGTTTTTATCGGACCCGAGGGTGGTTGGACTGACAGGGAGTTTGCCGCGGCTGCGGAGAACGATTATCAGATTGCGTCCCTCGGAAATCTCGTGCTGCGAGCCGAAACAGCGGCGGTTATCTCCGTTTATCTCGCCGGGCATTAAAATAAAAAAAGAGCGGCCGGAGCCGCTCTAAACGCTATTCCATCATTTCCCCCGCCGGCGCCAGGGCTGTCCGGTCGAACTGCCGTCTGTATCGCCATTGCCTGATTTGGTATCCGCTTTCTTCAAGGTAGGCGATAACGCGTTCTTGCTCTTCTGGCGGATTTCCCCAAACGTAGGCGGGATTTTTGTGGGCCTGCGTTTCGCATGTCGGACACCTCAAACGACAGAACTCGATGAGATCAATGCCGTCTTGCCCTCGTGAGGCCCTAAGCGCTCGGACATCTTTCAAAGCGCTGAATGGTAGGACGTGATGGCCGATTAGTTTAACGTTGGTCGCGCCGCAGTCCTCACAACGGTGTCCCTTAATGGCGATCCTTCGTTTGACTATCACCGACCAGTAGATTCTGCCTATTCGGTCGTCCTTGGCGATCGTCCCTCCTTTACAATGTTCTAACCAAATTATAATCCGTTTGTCGTTCAAGGGGGAAATAAGTAATTCCGGTTTGCTGTTTGTTTTTCCGGCCGAGAGCAACTATTAAGCGGTTGAGCCTTGAAAAGCCTGTTTACCGCCAGGCGTCGGTTTACGGCCATTCCGGCGAACCGGAATTACCGCGGGAACGGATTGTCGTTGTGATATAATAAAATTATAGAGCCGCGATTTTTACGACTGCCCGATGTTATGATCGATTTTCGGCTCGCGCCGTCAAAGGTCGCAATAAAAATCAATCAATGGCAGTTGTTAAAAAGAAAATTTGGCCGCGTTTTTTCAATTTAGTCGAGTCCGGGAAAAAGAGGTTTGAACTCCGATTAGCCGATTTTTCCATTAAAGAAGGAGACACCTTGGTGCTTGAGGAGTGGGATCCGGTCAAAAAGCAGCCGACAGGCCGGAAAATCACCAAAAAAGTCGATTACGTTTTGAAATTCGACTTGGATGATTTCGGTCAGAAGAAAGAAATTATCAAGGACGGATTGTATGTGATTCAATTTTGACGTCTGCCCGTTTTAAGTTCAGCGCTATCAATGAGCATCATCATCTGGATCATCATTGTGGCGGCCGTGGCTTCGGGAATTTATTACGTTTACTCCGCTTTTTTAAAGAGAAAAGTTTCTTCTAAAAAAGTTTCCGTTGAACCCGGGCCGAAACCTTCGCCTATCACGGTTACCAAGGTGGTTATAGGGGGTTTTTCCTTTCAACCGCGAGAGCTTTCGATTGTCAGGGGATCGGCGGTCCGGTGGATCAATAACGACGCCACGGCCCATGTGATTGTCGACGACGCAGGCGCGTTTAAGAGCGATTCGTTGCCTCAAGGAGGAACGTTTGAGGTTGTCTTCGATTCGTCCGGCGAATTTTCCTACCATTGCGCCATTCATCCGTCGATGACCGGCAAGATCGTCGTCGAATAGGCAGCGACTGTCCCGATCGTCAAAAAACAAAATATTTTTCGAGGGTTTTTATTAGATGGGGAAATTATTAATTCCAGTAATTTTGGGGACCGGCCGCGAAGGCAGGCGGTCGGACCGGCCGGCCAGATTCGTGACCGAAGAAGCAAACCGGTTTGGATTCGAATCTCCGATGATCGATATCAGGGATTTTGATCTGCGATTTACCGATAATAAAAATATCGATAAGCGTTGGCAGGATTTGGTTTTGCGGAGCCAGGGGATCATTATCGTAGCGCCGGAATACAACCACGGTTATCCAGGAGAATTAAAGCTCCTTTTGGATCAGCTTTATGAAGAATACCGCCATAAACCGGTCGGTATCTGCGGAGTGTCTTCGGGATTTGACGGGGGAATCGTTATGGCCGAGATGCTACGAATCGCGCTTATTGAGTTGAACATGATACCGATAAAAAGCGCGATGTATTTCGGAAACGTGGAAAAATTGTTCGACGCCGAAGGAAAAATAATCGACCAAAGATACAGGGATTGGCTTAAGGAGTTTTTTGAGGAGCTTTCCTGGTTTGCCTCCGCCCTGGGGACGAAAAAGGGATAATCATTCCCGGTTTATGTTATAATTAAATCAATAAAGGTCGCTTAACAAACTTTATGCAATGAAAACTTTAAGTTGGATTGCCTGGGTTCTCGTAATCATAGGCGCTATCAACTGGGGATTGTATGGTTTGTTCGGGCTGAACTTGGTTATGGCAATTTTCGGATCGATGGCCGCCGTGGAGAAGTTGATTTACATCCTGGTCGGGCTGTCTGGAGTCTGGTTGATCTTCGAGAAGATGCAGAAATCATAATCGCCGAAAACGACTCATTTAAAATCAAGGGCTTGATAGCCCTTGATTTTTTATTGGCGAAATGGACTACAATTGATACAAATGTTGGTTAAGATCAAAGTCCGTCCAGCTTCTTCTAAGGCGGGCATCGAACGGAAGTCTGACGAAGCCTTTATTGTGAAGACCAGGGCCAAAGCCGAAGCCGGCAAAGCGAATAACGAAGCCTTGGAGATCGTCGGCCGGTATTTCGGGGTTCCGACGAGCGGGCTAAAAATTATCAGGGGCCTACGGTCGAAAAACAAAATCATTGAAATAAAGAATTAGATCCGGCCCGGCAGAGAGGTTTGACTCCGTGGCCCCGAAGCCTTATAAATGACCTGTCAACCAGGTGTTTTAACAATCGGAGAGGGGGTGAAAAGATGGTTCGTAATCTCGTGGCTATGGCCGCGGCCGACGTGGCCAAGGCGCGCAAAGCGGCGACGGTGATCATCGAATGGATCGAAGGCAAAAAGATGTTCGGCTATTCAGTAACACACGAGGTGAACATGCTTTCTTCGAGACAGGGACTGATCGTTGTCATCGGCCCGACATCGGACCTAAAGGAGGCGGTGCTCTGCGAAATCGGCATCGGCAAAAGCCGGCCGTATGGAAAGCTGCAGCACATACGCCTCACGGACGGCTCAGAGACGAGCGTCAATATCCGGCAGACACGTTTTCAGATGACTCTTGAACAGTATAGGGATGCGGCTCCGCTTATCTTCGTCGCCATGGGTCAGGTGGCGTCGGAACGGACGGGAAAGTGGAAATATACCACTTGGACCGTCGAAAAGATGCCGCAAGCTCGCGTTGGCGGATCGGGCCGGAAGACGACCTATTTCGAACAAGACTACGAAATGATCAAGGGGATTCGCTTCAGCGTCGCGGTCGGGTGCGCGGTGTTGATCGCCGACCTGCTCTGGTCGGAAAACAGGTCCCTGAGGGACTATTACACCGGCCTCGGACAGCATATCGATATGCGGTTGGCGCCCTATCGGCAGAACGGGTACCATCGGCAGTTTCGGACGTTGCAGGGGGCGCAGGATTTGATGGGCGTTGTCGGATCACGCGCTTTTCTGGCTCCGGCCTATCGTCGTTTCGAAGCGCTCGGCTACCTGCCAGGTGGAGATAAAAATCCGCTTTATACCGAAATCGCCATGGACATCCTCCGTTGCGACTTCGGCAAGGTGCCGCCTGAAATCCAGGCGATGAAATCCGGCCTTCCGGAACCGGAGTCCAGGGTGCCCGCGGAGATTTATTGCCGGGGGATCACCACTCTTTCCGAAGCGAACAAAAAAGGATACATGGTCTTTGAAGTTTCGTGGCATTCTTAAGCGCCCGACAGTGTTGTTGTCGGGCGCTTCTTGTATCTATAATCATTTTATGGAGGTTTTCAAAACCCTAAATAATAAGCTAGCCGCGGCCGTAGCCCGCGGCGCCATCGCCGTGGTTCCGACGGACACGATTTACGGCATCGTCGCTTCGGCGCTCCGTCCGGAATCCGTGGAAAAGATTTATCGATTGCGCAGGAGAAACCGATCAAAACCGATGATTATTTTAGTCGGCGATCTGAGCCAGCTCTCTTTTTTCGGAGTGAAGATGGATTCGGAGATGAGAAAGATATTAAATCGTTTCTGGCCGGGCAAAGTGAGCATCGTTTTGCCTTGTCGTCTTGATAAATTCCGATATCTTCACCGCGGAAAACAGACGCTCGCTTTCCGTTTGCCGGCTCTGAAATCATTACGAAAGTTTTTAATGCTAACCGGTCCGCTCGTCGCTCCGAGCGCCAATATCGAAGGCGCGGCCCCGGCCGCTGATTTGAAGGAGGCCCAAAAATATTTTGGGAACGAAGTCGATTTTTACGTCGATCGCGGCCGCCGCGATGGCCAGGCTTCGGCCTTGATCGATTTGTCCGGGAAAGAAATAAAAGTTTTGAGAAAAGGGGCGGAGGATATCAAAACAATCAAATGATCGAGGGGATTTTCCCGATTTATAAAGAAAAAGGTCCGACTTCCAACCGGGTTATCGGAGAATTAAAAAAAATCGTCGGCAAAGCCAAGATCGGCCATGCCGGGACCCTGGATCCTTTAGCCGAAGGCGTGTTGGTGGTGGCTGTCGGCCGGAGCTTCACCAAGGCAATCAATAAGGAAGTGGCCAAAGAAAAGGAATATTTGGCGGTCGTCCGGTTGGGAGAAACAAGTGCCACCGACGACGAGGAAGGATCGAAAACCCGGCGTGAAGTTAAGCGGCGTCCGTCCTTTTGGCGCGTCCGTCGGGAAATAAAAAGGTTTGTCGGCGAGATAGAACAAAAACCTCCGGTTTTTTCAGCCATCAAAATCCGCGGCATGGAAGCTTATAAGATGGCGAGACGAGGGGAGCGGCCGGAAATGAAACCTAGAAAAGTTTTTATCAAAAAAATCAAAATAATTTCTTATCGGTGGCCCGATTTAAAAATCAGGGTTTTGACCGGCCCCGGGGTTTATATCCGGTCGCTCGCCCGCGATTTGGGCGAGGTACTCGGAACAGGCGGTTATCTCCATAGCCTTGTCCGGACAAGAGTCGGAGGTTTTTCGGTCAGGAAATCGTTGACCGTTTCCGAATTTAAAAAGATGGCTGAAGATGCTAAAATCAAATAGTCTTTAAGGTAAAGGTCGCAAACAAAAAATTAAAATATGGCAAATCAAATCACTATTATGGGCGCCGGCCAAATTGGTCGTGCCGTCGGGAAAATCTTGGCTGTCAAAAAATATCACGTGGAGTTTTGGGACAGCGTCCCCGGCAAGGTGGAAAACCAATCCGAGCTCAAGGACATCATTCCGGATTCGGAATTGATTTTCCTTTGCACGCCTTCATGGGTTTTAAGACAGGCGCTTCTCTCGATCAAGCCTTATTTTTCTCCAAAGAATGTTTTGGTTTGTTTTTCAAAAGGGATGGAAGCGGATAGCGCCAATTTTGTTCATGAAACGATCGAAGAGGTGGCGAACGAAGTGCCCTACGCTCTTTTCGGGGGACCGATGATCGCCGAGACTCTTGATCTGGGAGGTGCGGGTTGCGTCGCTTCAAAGTCAGAAGATGTTTTTGAAAAGATAGGAATGGCTTTTGATAAGTCTCCGGTTTATGTGGATTATTCGGCGGACGTAGCGGGCGTCGCTAGTTGCGGCGTGCTCAAAAACGTTTACGCCATGGGCATCGGTCTCGCGGACGGATTGGGATTCGGCGAGAATATCAGGGGCTGGCTCGGGTCGGTCGCCATCAGGGAGATGACCGAAATCGTCAAAATTTTGGGAGGAGAAGAAAGAACAGCCCTTGGCGTCGCCGGAGTCGGCGACTTCTTGAGCACGGCTTATTCTTTCAACTCTAACAATCGGCGTATCGGGGAGGGCCTTGCCACGACCGGGAAAATCGATCCGGCGGCCGAAAGCGTCGTTTCACTCGAGCCCTTAAGTCGGAGAATCGGCGACAAGGCGTCCGGGTTCACGTTCCTAAATAAGATTAGCGAGGTGGTCATCGGTGGGGAAAAGCCCGGAATCGGTCTCCGGGAGTTCTTGAGCGTGGCTTCGGAATATTCGATTGATAATGATTAATATCGACGATTTCAAAAAGATAGAATTGAAAGTGGCGAAGATTATCGCAGCCGAACGCATCGCGGAATCGGAGAAATTGTTGAAGCTTAAGGTTTCGCTCGGCGATGAGGAGCGGCAGGTTTTGGCCGGCATCGCTAAATATTACGACCCCGAAGGATTAGTCGGCAGGGAGATCGTAATGGTCGCGAATTTGGAACCGAGAAGCCTAGCTGGCTACGAGAGCCAGGGCATGCTTCTCGCGGCTACAGACATCGCGAGCGGCGAACCGGTTATCATTTCCCCAGTCAAGGAGACGGCGCCCGGATCGGGCATTAAATAAACCCATGGTTCTTCTTCCCCATGCCTTAGTCGGAGCGGCGATCGGCGCCGCCGTCAGAAATCCCGTTCTGGGATTTTGTCTGGGAATTTTGAGCCATCACTTGATGGACGCTTTCCCGCATGTAGACTACGGCAGTCGCGTCATTGCGAAGTCCGGTCCAAGATTTTTGGGTCGTCGGCCCGATCTCAAACCAGACTCCCCGCGGAGATTCGACGAGACTTTTTGGAAGATTCTTTTCGTTGATTTTACTGTGGCTTGGTCGATCTTTTTGTGGATTTTTTACAGGCTTCCGAGCGATCTGTGGCTTTCGGTTTTTTTCGGCACTTTCGGCAGCCTATTGCCGGACGTTTTGAGTTTTTACCCGCCGCTTACGAGAGTTTTCGTTAAAAAATACAGGATAGCGGCTTTTATCGCGAACATACACAATTTTTTCCATTGGGGATTGCCGATCAAAGGAATATTCTGGGGAGTTTTTTGGCAGATTCTTTTCGCCGGATCGGCCCTGTATTATCTCATCAAGATCATCCGCTAAAAGGCCCTCATCGCCGGCGGTTCAAAGTGATAGACTGGAATCATTATGAAAAGAGCTTTTTTTATCATTATCAAGGCTGCCGTTGCCGTAGCGGTTTTCGGTTTGGCAGCTATGTATCTCCCGCGGTTTTTTGCGGTCGGCGATTTTGTTCCGAAAACTAATGAAGTTCCGAATATCTTGGTGCGCCAACCCTTGGCCGGCTCCTCGGAATTATTGCCGTTTACGATTGGAGGCGAGGCCAGGGTTTTTGAAAATATATTCAATTATGAGCTCCGCGATGCGGCCGACGATTTCGTGCTTGCCGAAGGCAATGGCTATGCGAACGCGCCAGACATCGGCGAGTTCGGTCAATTTATGGTCGACATAAACTTCTTGAGGCGTTTGCCCGTCGGCGAAGATGTCGTTCTCGAAGCTTTTGATTATTCGGCGAAAGACGGAAAAAAAGAAAATCAAGTGGTCGTGCCTTTTAAATTAATTGTGAAAGATCCGCAAACCTTGAAGGTGTTTTTCGGTAAAGAAGGCTTCACCGAAGCGGATTGCAAAACCATGACGGCTGTTTCGAGGATCGTTCCGGTTACCGTTTCTCCGGCAAGGAGAAGTCTGGAATTGCTGCTCGAAGGCCCAATGAAGAGCGAGCTGAACAAAGGGTATTACACGGTAATCAATCCCGGCGTAAAAATACAGGGGTTGACCATTGCAAACGGCGTCGCCACGGCAGATTTTGACGAAACCCTGGATAAAAACATCGGCGGATCTTGCAGGGTGGCGGCGATCAGGTCGCAGATAGTCGAAACATTGAAACAATTCCCGGCTGTCAAAAGTGTGATCATCGCTATCAGCGGTCGGACAGAAGACATTCTCCAGCCCTAACCCGGGCGATATGGGTGGGCCCATATGTTATAATAAAAAAAACTAAAATAAACATGGCTCATCAAGAAAAAGTCGTTGTTTTAAACAAACCAGAGTCGAGGAAAAGGATTATCATCGGGATTGTGATCGCGCTCGCGATCATTGTCCCGCTTTCCTACTGGAACGGTTGGAGTCGTCTGGAGGCTGCTTACAATAAAATGCTCGTTGATCGAACAGTCAAGAGTTTCTATGACGATTTTGCCGACCAGGTGAACACGAATGAAAATTGGGAGGGGTTCATCACCAGGTATCTGGCGAAAAACGCCGAGACGCTGATGATCGGCCGGGCTTCGAAACTGTGCTACGACGCCGAACACGGCAGCCAGCACGTTTTCAAATTTACCACCCCGATAGAAGTGCGTTTGTACAAGTTCTCCGATTCCTCGGCCCAGGTTTTGGTTGACGCCGTTTATGTCGAAAACCTGATCGGCGGCCAGCCGCAAGAGGGCGATCTGCAGAAACTTCTGGTTTTGGACAAGATCAATAATCAATGGCGTATAACCGCCGACCTGGATCGAACGGCGAGTTTCAATCAATACGTCGAAAACTTCAAATAATTAACATGCCCAAAAACAACAACTATATTTTTTTAGGGATCGGTCTTTTATTCGCCATGACTTTTATCGGCGCCGACATCAAAGTGGCCAAAGCCGATTATGTTGATTATGTGAACGGACAAGAAGTAATGGTGCATTATAATAAAGACACCGGGAAACTGGACTTGATAGATTTAAATAGCAATGAAACTATCGCTAGTAATTTGGATTTTATGCAAGACGCAAGCGGTCGGGGAGTCCCGAGCCAAAGCCAGATTAATGAACAACTCGGCAGCGGATATCAAATTCAACAACCGCCGAGAACCGAAGTATTGGGAACCACGGATTCTTCGGAAAGAGCCGAGACTTATTCTTGCACCCAAGTGGGAGTCTGCGGCACCACGGTGATCGGTTATAGCTCCAATCCGAGCGATCCGAATTACGCCTTGTACAATGATACGAGCACGCAAGAGATCATCACGGTTTATTTAAGGGATTCCGGACAAGCCCAAGGCAATGAAGCCTGGGAGCAGGCGGGCGGCAGCGCGTATTCTGCATTAATCGATGGCAATCAAGGCGCGCTTACGTCTGACCAAGTCAACGCCATTTTGGAAGGGCTTGGCGCCGATTTCCGAGTAGCCGGCGGCCTTGATGAGGTTTCCCGTAAAGATTTGCTCCAGGCCCTTCGATCTATTCCATCCGTGGCCGTTAATGAGGAGGGCGGGCCTACTCCTCCGCCGCCAGCGGAGCCGCCAGCGAGACCGGTTGTCCCTCCAGCGGGACCGGTTGTCCCGCCGGCAGAACCGGTTATCCCTCCGACCGAATGCACTTTCACGGCCGTGCCGACGGAAATCCTTTATAGTAAATCCACCAAACTTACGTGGTCTTGCAATCAGACTGACAGTTGTGCGATTCAAGACGATGCCGGCCATACGGTTTTGTCGTCCTTGCCCTCGACATCAAGTTATGTGTCCGTCTCTCCGCTAAAAACCACCGGATATTCCTTGAATTGTTCCGGCGGTAAGAGCTGGAACGTCAATGTGAGGGTCTTCAGCAGCGGTATTCAGTAGAATATTTTTCTGAACAAGAATCAAACCCCGCCTTGAGGCGGGGTTTGTGATAAAAAAAACGCTCCGAAGAGCGTCCTAAAACTGAAGCAGCTTGTCCGCGAAACGTTTGAGTTCCGTCCAGGTTTCTTTGCAGGTGAGTAAGAGTAGAATCGGACCGATGGTCATCAACCGAGGCGACGGCATATAGGGCGCGATGCCTATGTACGAATGATTGAAGTAGATGCGTCCCATCGCATTGAAGAAAATCCATAGCGCCAATTCGGCGCTGAGCCAGACCCCGATCCCAAACATCATCCTGCGTATTGCTTTGTTCAAGGTCCCGCCTCCTATTCAATACGAATGAAATTATATTATCATATTTCATCAATTTTGTCAAATCTTGAACTTGTGATAATATTTCCAAAATGCCTCAGAAATTCGTTATTAAGGGCGGAAATCCGCTCACGGGCACGGTTAGGGTTCGCGGCGCCAAAAATTCGGTAAGCAAACTTTTGATTGCCAGCTTGCTTACCAAAGATGAAGTTAAGCTGACGAACGTGCCGTTAAGCCAGGAAACCGAGATCGCCCTAGAACTTTGTGAAAACATCGGTTCGATCGTAAAGCGGGAAGCCGATACGATCACTATTCGGACGCCGGACATTAGAAATTACCGCGTCAAGGAATTATCGAGGAAAAATCGCGTTCCTATTTTGGCGCTCGGTCCGTTGCTCGTCCGGGCGGGTGAGGCGGAGGTGCCGATGGTCGGCGGCGACAAGATCGGGCCGCGACCGATAGATTTTCATATCGCTTCCTTGGAAAAGCTCGGAGCGACGATAGAAGTAAACGCGTCGACCATCGTCGCCAAAGCGAAGAATCTTTCGGGAGCGACGATCGTTTTGCCGTATCCGAGCGTCGGCGCCACCGAAAACTCCATTTTGGCTGCGGTCCTTGCCGAAGGTCGGACGACCATCGTAAACGCCGCCACCGAACCGGAAATAATCGATATGATCAAAATGCTCCAAAATATGGGCGCGATCATCGAGCTCGGGGCGAATCGGACGATCTATATCGACGGCGTCGAAGAGCTACATGGAGTCGAGCACAGGCTTATAGCGGATAGGCTGGAGGCCGTTTCTTTCGCGGTAATGGCTTTGGCGACAAACGGGAATATTTTGGTGCAAGATGCCGTCCAAGAGCACCTGATCGCTTTTTTAAACGCTGTGCGGCGGATGGGAGCGAAATACGAGGTCGAACCAGAGGACGGCATTAGATTTTATCGAAACGAGGAATTGAAAGCGACCGATATCGAAACCGACACCTATCCGGGATTTGCCACCGACTGGCAGCAGCCGACAGCAGTGCTCCTGACGCAGGCGAGGGGGACTTCCATTATTCATGAAACGGTTTATGAAGATCGTTTTGGATACACCGAAGATTTAAACCGGATGGGGGCGAAAATCAACGTGGAGACGAAATGCCTCGGTATCCTTCCTTGTCGTTTCCAGGGAAAAGATTACAAACATAGCGCCGTCATCCAGGGGCCGACGTCGCTTAAAGCCGCCGACATCGTCATGCGGGATATCAGGGCAGGCATGGCTCAAGTGATCGCCGCTTTGATCGCCGATGGCGTTTCCGAAGTCTCCGGAGTGGAGCACATAGATCGCGGTTACGAGAAAATTGATGAACGCATCAGGGCGCTTGGCGGAGATTTAAAAAGGATCGGATAAAAAAACGCGCCCTTCAAACAGAAGGGCGCTTTGCTTAGCTAGTAAGGCCGAGCATGGTTTTGATGGAGACGATGACAAATCCTCTGGACCGAAGGCCGTCGATGATCTCCGGCAGAGCCGCCACGTCGGCCGCCGTGTCGTGAAACAGGATGATGTCGCCAGCCTTGGCGCTTTTGACGATATAGTCGATTTCGTTTTCGATCGTCGGCGTCGGCCCTCGGCGATGCGGGCCGTTCGGGGCGTAAAGATCGTAATAGGTCTCGAGGCTCCAAAGCACGGGGATTTTTCCGGAAGCGTTTACGAGCCTCTCAAACTCGGGCCGTTGCTTTTTGTCGGCCCAACCGGACATGGCAGGCGGCCGGAAAAAGATCGTCTGATAGCCGTTGAGCAGCCGCGACGCCGAATCGTCCCAGTCGGCGAGGGTCTTTCTCGCGCGATCCGCGTCGAGTTTGCCCAACCAGTCGTGATGATTGGTGTGATTACCGATGACGTGGCCCGACTGGATTGCCGAGAGAAACACTCCCGGTTGTTTTCGGAGCGCGTCTCCCGTTGGAAACAGGAGAAGTGGCGCCTGTTTGTCGTTCGCGATGGCGATGATTTTTGTCACGCGCGAAGTGGTCAGATCGTCGAAACTAATGACGACCATTTTCTCCGTCGCGGCTTGAGCTGGCGCCCTGTACACGGACCCGGACATGAGCGCCTTAAGAATGACGTCGTTTCGGAGCAGTGTTTCCATTCTCTCCCGGAGCGCCTGGTTTTCAAGGCACAGGGATTCGATCTTGCGGTTGAGCTCGACGATCTCCGTGTTTTTAGCCTTGATCTCGGCTTGCGTCGCAACGAGTGCGCGGTTTGTCTGAACGCAAAAACTGACAGAAGCTAAGACAGAGATAAAGCAAATCGCGACGAGGAACGGCATCATACCCGAGCTCTTGCGCACGGATCATCAACCTCCTCTTATATGTCTTTTGAAAGGCCGAAACCAGAAACCAATTCATCAAAATGAAAACCGCCGGATTTGTCAAATCAAAACCCGGAATTTCTGGTATAATAAAATGGTTAAATGACGAGACAGGAGGCCAAAGATCGTATCGAAAAGCTCAAAAAAGAGATCAATCGGGACCGTTACGCTTATCATGTTTTGAATAAGTCCCTGATTCCCGACGAGGTTTTAGATTCTTTAAAAAAGGAGCTTTTCGACTTGGAGCTTCAATATCCGGAGTTTATCACGCCAGATTCGCCGACGCAGAGAGTCGGCGGAAGGCCGTTGAAAGAGTTTAAGAAAGTGAGGCATGAAATGCCGATGATTTCCTTCGACGACGCTTTTTCCGAGCAGGATATGAAGGATTGGTTCGGCCGGATCGAGAATTATCTCAAAATGAAAATCGATCAGGAATTTTTCTGCGAACTCAAGCTCGACGGTTTGTCGGTGGAGCTTGTTTATGATAAGGGCGTTTTTGTCCGCGGATCGACCAGGGGAGACGGCTTGATCGGCGAGGACGTTACCCAAAATCTTAAAACTATCGAAGATATTCCTTTGAGACTCGAAGGCGACTATCCGGACCACTTGGTCGTCCGGGGAGAGGTAATCTTAAACAAAAAGGAATTCGAACGCATCAACGAGGAGCAAAAGGAAAAAGGCGGAAAACTTTATGCCAATCCTCGAAATATCGCCGCCGGTTCGGTCCGCCAGCTTGATCCGAAAATCACCGCCTCGAGAAAAATGAATTCCTTCCAGTACGACATCGTTGTCGGCAAGAACGTGAAAACTCACGAAGAAGAGCACGGGTTTTTGAAGAAATGGGGCTTCAACATCAATCCTTGGAGCAAGTCGGCCCATTCGATGCAGGATATTTACGATTTTCATCGTCATTGGGGGGAGCCTGACCGTCGGGAAAAGTTGGAATACGAGATCGACGGCATCGTTGTCATCGTAAACAACAATAGGATTTTCGACGAGGCCGGAGTCATCGGCAAGGCGCCGCGCGCGGCCATGGCTTACAAATTTTCGCCGCGGGAGGCGACGACGATCGTCGAAGACATCAGGGTGCAAGTCGGTCGTACCGGCGTGCTCACTCCAGTGGCGGTCATGAGGCCGGTTAACGTCGGCGGAACGACTATCACCCACGCCACCTTGCACAATATGGATCAGATTGAAAAACTTGATTTGAGGATTGGGGACACGGTGGTGGTGAGCCGCGCCGGAGATGTCATTCCCCAGATCACCAAAGTCTTTAAGGATTTGCGCGTCGGCAAGGAGAAGAAATTCAAAATGCCCGAAACTTGTCCGCACGGTTGCGGCAAGGTGATTAAAGAGGGTGTTTTTTACCGCTGCGCCAACCCCAAGTGCGGGGCGGTCAGCAGGGAGCTCATCAGACATTTCGTTTCTCGTCCGGGATTCAATATCGAAGGATTGGGACCGAAAATTATCGATCGTTTTCTGGACGAGGGGTTGATTTCGGACGCCGCCGACATTTTCGACCTGCAGAAAGGCGATATCGCCGCCCTGGAAAGATTTGGCGAAAAGTCGGCCGAAAACATCGTTCTTGAAATCGCCGCCAAGAAAAAAGTGCCTCTTTCAAGGTTGGTTTTCGCTTTGGGCATTATTCATATCGGCGAAGAGACGTCGGGCTTGATCGCCAAAAAAATCGGCGAGATCGCCGGCAAGCGCGAATTGAATATCGACGATATTATCAAATCTGGCCGGCGGTTGACCCTGGATGAGTTGCAGACTATCCCCGATGTCGGACCCAAGGTGGCCGAAAGTGTTTATGAATGGTTTGGAAACGGGCAGAACATCGAATTTTTAAAAAGACTTGCCAAAGCCGGCGTTGAAATTGAACCTTTACGATCCACCGGCATATCCGGGAAATTAAAGGGCTTGTCTTTTGTTTTGACCGGCACCCTGGAGACGATGTCGCGCGAGGAAGCCAAGAAAAAAATACGCGGTCAAGGAGGCGACGTTTCCGAATCGGTAAACAAAAAAACCGATTATGTTGTTGCCGGGAGCGAACCTGGATCGAAATACGACAAAGCCAAGAGTTTGGGTGTCCGCATCATTTCCGAAAAAGATTTTTTGGAGCTCATCGGGGCTTAACTTAATCGTTCTTTCGCGATAAAATTAAACATCTTTATTTATCGCATGTTCATCAAAGATCCTCATTTAGCGCGCGTTTTTAAGATGATTCGGGAGCCCAAAAGGCTCTATTTGGGCATGACCGCCGCCGTCATCTCGACGACTATCGGCACAGCCGTGCCTTTTATTTATGGCCGGTTGGTGGATTTGGCGATCAAAGTGCCTTATGTGGAAACGAAGGCGATCGTCGTCTGGATAGCTGCCTGGCTTGTACTTTCCGTTTTTGCCGACACCTTGGCTCGCTACAGCGGCCGGCAGGCCTATGAAATCGGCATCGATTTGACCAACGATCTTCTGGTCGATGTTTTTCATCATTTAATAGACTTGCCGCTCGGATTCCATAAGACTCAGAAAGTGGGGAAGGTGTTGAAGCGCGTCGACCGGAGCTTGACCGATCTTTTGGGGTTGATCGACCGGACGCTCTTCGCTTTTTTGCCGGCGGTGTTGTCATTTTTTATTTCCATCATTGCTCTCATTTTTGTGAGCTGGAAGCTCTCTTTGATTATTGTCGCCGCGAGCCTGGCTTACGTGTTTATTACCATCGCGTATACGAAAGACATCATCAAAAAACAACGGAATCTGCATCGCGGTTGGGAAAAAGCCGATGGCAGTTTATGGGACGCGGTTTTGAACGTCCAAGCGGTAAAGGCGGCGGCCGCCGAGAAGTTTGAAAGAAAAAGAAACCAGACGAATTACGACCAAGTGGGTCGCACCTTTAAAAAGTGGCGGTATCTTTGGTTGCAGATGGAGTGGTTCCAGAAACTTTTGTTTTCACTCGGATTCATCGCCATTTTCACGGGCGGTGTCATTTTGCTCCGGGTCGGGCAGATGACTCCCGGGAAGCTCATCATGTTTTTCGGATACATGAATCTTTTGACGGTTCCTCTTTCTCAGCTTGGCCAGCAGTATCGGAGCATCAAAAGTGGTTTGTTCTCTTTGCGCCGGAGCCTGCGATATTACGATCTGGCGCCGGAGCGCGACCTTAGGGGCGCGGTTCCGATAAAAAACCTCCAGGGGGACGTCGAGTTTGAACACGTCGATTTCGGATACAAACGGAGCAACATTGTGCTTCATGACATCAGTTTCAAGGTGTCGGCTGGAGAAACGGTGGCTTTTGTTGGAGAATCCGGCGTTGGAAAAAGCACGTTGGTCGATATGATAGGCCGTTATTACATTCCTCTTTCCGGACGCGTCTTGATCGATGGGATCGATATCAAAAAAATTCAGCTGCATTCTTTGCGTGAGCAGATGGCCATTGTCCCCCAGGAAGTTTTGCTTTTCAACGATACCATCAAAAACAACATCCGTTACGGAAAACCGAACGCCACCGACGGAGAAGTCGAACAGGCGGCTAAAGCGGCGAACGCCGCAGAGTTTATCGAGTCTTTTCCTCATAAGTACAACCAGCTGGTCGGCGAACGCGGCATCAAGCTTTCGGGCGGTCAGAAGCAAAGGTTGGCCATCGCGAGAGCCATTCTTCGGGATCCGAAGATCTTGATTTTGGACGAAGCGACTTCGGCCCTTGATTCGGTTTCTGAAAAATTGGTACAGCAGGCGATCGACGAGGTGATCAGGGGTCGGACAACCTTTATCATCGCCCATAGGCTGAGCACCATCCAGAAGGCGGACAAAATCATTGTTTTGGAGAAGGGAAAAGTCGCCGAAATAGGCACGCACGAGGAACTGATGCGAAATCCCGACGGCATTTACCGCAATTTTTGGGAATTGCAGACCGCTATCGGCAAAGTGGCTTGATTTGTGGAGAAAAGGGGTTTTGTTTAAGATGAATTGGAGATTATGACGATCGACGAAAACACAATTGAACATCTGGCGAAATTGAGCCGCGTGAAGATCGGCGAGAGACAGAAAGAGAAACTTGCCTCCGATCTCGAGGGCATCATTGGCCACTTTAAGGAGCTGACCGAGTTGAACACCGACGAGGTTTCGCCGGTTACCGGAGGCACGGATTTGATGAACATCTTCAAAGAGGACGAGGAAGACGAAGAATTGCTTTCCAAGGGGAGAAGCGCCTTTCCCGAAGAAGAGAGGGGATTGTTAAAGGTTCCGGCCGTGTTTGAGAAAAACGATGAAGAATAGCGACAATAAATTTAGCGTGTCGGCGATCAAAAACGGCTTGAGGTCCGGATCATTTTCAGCCGTTGAAATCGCCGAAGAATATTTCGAACGGATCGACAAAAAAGACAAGGATATTCACGCTTATCTGCGCCTCAATAAAAAAGGCGCCTTGGAAGCGGCCGCCTGGGTTGACAGCCGCTTAAAAGCCGGGGAAGCGCTGCCGGATTTGGCCGGCGTGCCCATCGCTTTGAAGGACGTTATTCTGTCCGAGGGCTTGCCCTGCACCGCTTCTTCGAAGATTTTGGAAAATTATCTTGCTTCCTACGACGCGACCGTCGTTAAAAAACTGAAAGAACAGGGAGCGGTCATTTTGGGCAAGACCAATACCGATGAATTCGCTATGGGATCGTCAACCGAAACCTCGGCCTTCGGTCCGACCAAAAATCCGCATGATTTGGAAAGAGTAGCGGGCGGATCTTCCGGCGGATCGGCCGCGGCCGTAGCCGCCGGAATGACCGTCCTCGCTTTGGGATCGGATACGGGCGGTTCCATTAGGCAGCCGGCCGGATTCTGCGGCGCCGTCGGTTTCAAACCGACTTACGGCGCGGTTTCGCGCTTCGGCCTTATCGCCATGAGTTCGAGTCTCGACCAGATCGGGCCGTTCGCCAGTTCCGTTGAGGACGCCGAAACCCTGTTTGACGCGATCAAAGGAGAAGATTCTCGCGACGCCACTTCTTTCGATTTGCCCGACAGAATGATCTGGCAGAAAGAAGATTTGAAGAGAATCACCGTCGGTTTGCCGAAAGAATATTTGGAGGGAGGCTTGTCAAAAGAAGTCGGAGCGGCGATGGAAAAAGCCATCCGGAACTTCGAAGATCTCGGCGTTATTTTTAAAGAAATCTCCTTGCCCCATACGAGGTACGCCCTGTCGTGTTATTACATCATCATGCCGGCTGAAGCTTCGACGAACCTCAGCCGTTACGACGGCATCCGTTACGGCCGACCCGAGGGAGCAAAAAACCTGCTTGAAATTTACGAAAAAACCAAAGGCGAGGGCTTCGGAGAAGAAGTGAAGCGCCGGATTCTTCTCGGAACATTTGTGCTTTCCTCCGGCTATTACGATGCTTATTACGCCAAGGCCCAAAGAGTGAGGCGGTTGATCAGACAAGACTTCGAGAAAGCTTTCGACAAGGATACCAACGGCGTGGATGCGGTTCTCGCTCCGGTTTCGCCTTCAACCGCTTTCAAGATCGGAGAAAAAACGCAGAGCCCGATGGAAATGTATCTTTCGGACGTTTTTACTATTCCGGCAAACCTGGCCGGCATTCCGGCGCTTGCCGTTCCTGTCAAGGACCACGAGGGAGATTTGCCGGTTGGATTCCAGCTGATGGCTAAGTGGGGAGACGACAAAAATCTTTTCGCTTTGGGGAAATCATACGAGGAGGCGTAGCGTAGATTTAAATTTGCCTTTCTGAGCCTATTATATAGTATATCCGCCTGCGGCGGATTTTGTCTTATAGATAAAAGTCGCCTGTTAAAAGACGACTTTTATACAAGACTTTATGTTGCGGGGGCAGGAATTGAACCTGCTATCTAAAGCTTATGAGGCTTCCGACTTACCGTCCGTCTCCCCCGCGATAGCGCTTAATAAAATCTGACATATATATTACTATGGAATCATGAAATTGGCAATTCTCGGATTCGGACGCGAAGGCAGGGCCTTGAAGATTTATCTTCAAAAAAAATATCCGAAGGAAAAAATAGCGGTTCTCGACAAAAAAATAGACCCGGATTATCTCCGGCGCCTCGGTGGTTTTGACGTCGTCTTCCGGTCTCCGGGAGTTCCTTTTAATCTGCCGGAGATTCAAAAGGCTTTGAAGAAGGGGACAAAGTTTTCGAGCAGCACCAGAATTTTCTTCGACGAAGTGAGGAGGGCCCAAAAGGGATTGATCGTCGGGATTACCGGCACCAAGGGCAAAGGGACGACCTCGACTCTGCTCTACAAAATATTGAAAGCCGCCGGCAAAGACGTTTACCTGGCGGGGAATATCGGCACGCCGGCTCTCCGCATTCTGCCGAAGCTCAAAAAGAATTCCGTTTCCATTTTGGAGCTCTCCAGTTTCCAGCTTCAAGGTCTCCAGGCATCTCCGGATATCGCCGCCGTGCTCGATGTTTTTCCGGATCACATGGATATACACAAGACTTCCAGGGAATATATAGACGCCAAAGCGGAAATCGCCAAACATCAGAAAAAATCCGATACAGTCTTTTTTAACAAGGACAACAGAGTGTCTGCGACGATCTCCCGGAAAAGCCGGGGCAAAAAAATTCCGGTTTCGGAAAAGGACTTCAAGCTTTTTGGCCCGGCCGATTTGCGGATTGCTGGACCGCACAATTTCAAAAATGCGGTCATGGCCGCGGAAATCGGGCTATATCTCGGGGTAAAATCCGAAACGATAAGAAGAGTTGTCCGGCGTTATCGGGGATTGCCGTACCGTTTGGAGTTGGTTAAAGAAATAAAAAAAGACGGGAAATCGATTGCCGTTTACAACGATTCAGCTTCGACTAACCCCCAGACAACCGCCGCGGCCGTCAAAGCCTTCGGAGATCCGATGATTCTGATTGCCGGCGGCAAGGACAAAAATCTTGATTACGCCCCGCTTGCCAAAGCCCTCCGTCATTCGTCGGCTCGAGAGATCGTCCTTTTCGGGGAAAACAGGGCGAAAATTAAGAAAGCGATCGAAGGAATCGGAATAAAAACCGTCTTTGTTCCGGATTTGGAAAAAGCCTTGGACGAGGCCTTGATGGCCGCCAGAAAAAGATTATCGTTTGTCGCCCGCGGTCGGGTCGTAATCGTTTTTTCTCCGGGCGCAACCAGTTTCGACATGTTCAAGGATTATGTCGATCGCGGCCGGAAATTCAGCGAACTCGGAGCGAAGCTCGATTGATTTATTTGGAAATCGGCTTTAAAATACCTCTGTTATCGCATTGCAGCGGTAGCTTAGCTGGATAAAGCGCTGCCCTGTCACGGCAGAGATCGCGGGTTCGAATCCCGTCCGCTGCGCATCGATGGCCCCGCTTGAGCGGGGCTTTTCGATGTGCAGACGGATTGGTAGTCGAAAAAAGAAGGGGTCGGGGTCCGCCGGCTGGCGGATTCTCGTGGCGGAATTACTCAAACCGAGGGGTTTCATAGCGGAGCCCGACGTCTTTACCGTATGTTGTTTAATTTCGAAATGATGTTGCCGGCGAGCAGTGAGATTCCCGTCCGCTGCGCATCAAAAACCTACCGTAGGCGATTTTTGCGCAGTCGGTTTATCTTGCCTTCTAATTTCGGTTATAATAACTTAATATGAAATCAGGGCAGGATCGCTCGCTGCCGGCGTAGCTCAGTGGTTAGAGCGAAGCACTCATAACGCTTAGGTCGGTGGTCCGATTCCACCCGCCGGCACCCGTATGAATAAAGACATAGATATAATCAAATCCGAAGCCGTCGATAGCCTCGAGGCGGCCGAAACCCCCGAAGAAGTCGAGGCCGTCCGGGTCCGCTATTTCGGCCGGAAGGACGGTATTTTGAACAATGTCTTGAAATCCCTCAAGGATTTATCCATCGAGGAGAAAAGGATGCTTGGCCCCTTGGCCCAGCGAGCTAAAAAAGAGATCGAAGAGGCGATTGCTTTCAAACTCAAATCCCTGGCCAAATTTGAGGTTTCCGAGGAGGACATCACTCTGCCGGGGAAAAAAACGGAAGTCGGCCATCTTCATCCTCTGACCAAGACCGAGGACGAAATCGCCCGGATTTTTTCTTCGCTCAATTTTTCGGTTATCGACGGACCGGAACTCGAAACCGAATATTACAATTTCGACGTTTTGAATATCCCCGCGGATCATCCGGCCCGCGAGATGTGGGATACTTTTTGGATCAAACAGGAAAAAAAACCGAAGGGGACGAAGGATCATTATTTGCTCCGCACCCATACTTCGCCGATGCAGGTTCGGTACATGGAAACGCACGAACCGCCTTTCCAAATCATCGTGCCCGGACGGACTTTCCGTTACGAGGCGATCGACGCCTCCCATGAGGCCAACTTCTCCCAAGTCGAAGGATTGATGGTCGGCAAGAATGTTTCTCTGGCCAACTTCAAATTCATCATTGAGCAGTTTTTCAAACATTTTTTCAAAGGGAAGAAAATCGAATTCCGGTTCCGTTCCAGTTATTTCCCGTTTGTCGAGCCCGGAGTGGAAGTGGACATCAAGTTCAACGGTTCCAAGTGGCTCGAGGTGATGGGTGCGGGCATGGTCCATCCGCGAGTTTTCGAGGCCGCAGGCTACAATCCGCGGGATTGGCAGGGGTTTGCTTTCGGCTGCGGCATCGAGCGGCTAGCTATGATCAAATACAACATTCCGGACATCAGGA